>NZ_JBKFBF010000080.1:0-331 GCF_053346035.1 Methylobacterium sp. A54F
CCAAGGTTCGTCCTGGGTGACCGCGTACCTTTTGTATAATGGGTCAGCGACTTAAAGTTACGAGCAAGCTTAAGCCGGTAGGGGTAGGCGCAGCGAAAGCGAGTCTGAACAGGGCGTTCAGTTCGTGGCTTTAGACCCGAAACCGAGTGATCTAGCCATGTGCAGGATGAAGGTGGGGTAACACCCACTGGAGGTCCGAACCAGTGCCCGTTGAAAAGGTCTTGGATGACGTGTGGCTAGGGGTGAAAGGCCAACCAAACTCGGAAATAGCTGGTTCTCCGCGAAAGCTATTTAGGTAGCGCCTCGCGTGTATGTCCCAGGGGGTAGAGCA
>NZ_JBKFBF010000081.1:0-329 GCF_053346035.1 Methylobacterium sp. A54F
CGAACACGTACTGGTGGGTCATCGCGGCGTAGACGAGGTAGCCGCCGGTGGTGTGGACGACGCCCTTCGGCTGGCCCGTGGACCCCGAGGTGTAGAGGATGAAGAGGGGGTGCTCGGCCTCGGCGGCCTCGGCCGGGCAATCGTCGGTCACCTGCTCGGCGGCCTCGTGGTAGTAGACGTCGCGGCCGGGCTCCATCGCGACCTGCGAGCCGGTGCGGCGCACCACCACGACGTGGTCGACCACGACCTTGCCGAGCCGCACGATCGCGGCGTCCACGTTGGCCTTGAGCGGAACCTTGCGGCCCCCGCGCAGGCCCTCGTCCGCGGTG
>NZ_JBKFBF010000082.1:0-329 GCF_053346035.1 Methylobacterium sp. A54F
CCGCGCCGTCGGCCAGGATGGCGTCGATGTGGGCCGGGTCGGCGGTGAGCCGGCGCATCTCGGCGCCGAGGGGGGCGAGCTTCTCGGCGGCGAGCTCCACGAGCGCGCCCTTGAAGGCCGAGAACTGGCCGCCGCCGTACTGGCCGAGCACGGCCTCTCGGGTGGTGTCGGCGAGCGCCGCGAAGATGCCCACGAGGTTGTCGGCCTCGGGCCGGCCGGCGAGCCCCGCGACCCCCGAGGGGAGGGCGTCCGGGTCGGTCTTGGCCTTGCGCACCTTCTGGGCGATGGCGTCGGCACCGTCCGTGAGGTTGATGCGCGAATTGTCGGAG
>NZ_JBKFBF010000083.1:0-329 GCF_053346035.1 Methylobacterium sp. A54F
CTCATGGGGCGGACGTGTCTCGGCCTCGGGCGGAGCGGCGCGCCTCAGGGAGCCGGCGGGTCCACCTCGGCACGGCAGGCCGCGATGATCTCAAGCAAGGGGTCGTGGACGGTCTTCCAGACGATGTCCAGCGCAACCCGATGATAGCTGTGGCGATAGAGATTGCCGGCGTCCGCAACGTCCCGCCAGGGAATGTGCGGGTGACGTGCGCGAAGCTCCGGGCCGACCCGTCTGCTCGCCTCGGAGATGATCTCGATGCAGCGCACGACCGCGTCGTGCGTCCGCTGATCGGACGCGAAGGCATCGAACGACATCCCGGCGATGAAGCC
>NZ_JBKFBF010000084.1:0-327 GCF_053346035.1 Methylobacterium sp. A54F
AGCCGGCGTCACGCCTTGCGCGGCACGATCCTCCCAGGGCTCTCCGAGCTTCAGGTTCACCCAAGCCTGGAGGCGACTGGGATCGTTCTTCACGAGCCCATGCTCGATGGCGGTCTCCGCCCAGGTCTCGAAGGGCGAGTACAATGCCGACAGGTGGAAGCCGATGGAGCGGCCGTCGCCCGCTGTGGTGGCACGCCAGTGCCCTTCGGCCAGCACCCTCGGCTTGTCCGCTTCGCCAACTGCCTCGAAGCACTCGGAGCACTGGTAGAAGGCTCGATCGCGTCGCGTATCAGGCCACCGGACGTTCTCCCACGCCAGCGCTTGGAA
>NZ_JBKFBF010000085.1:0-324 GCF_053346035.1 Methylobacterium sp. A54F
GCGAGGTGGATGCAGCGAGACGGGCGGGTCTCCTCGCTGTGGCTCTTGCGATCGTTGCAGCGCTCGGAGCGATGATGTTCGGCTGGCTGCGGGTGTCCCGACCCGTCCAGGGGATGACCTCGGCCATGCAGCGCCTGGCGGGCGGTGATGCCGCCGTGGCTATTCCTGCCTCGGGACGCCGCGATGAGATCGGGGCGATGGCCGCAGCCGTCGAGGTGTTCAAGGACAACCTGATCCGGACACGCCGGCCCGAGGAGGAGACCGCGCAGGCCCGGCAGGCCGCCGAGGAGCAGCGCAAAATCGGCATGCGCCAGATGGCCGACA
>NZ_JBKFBF010000086.1:0-324 GCF_053346035.1 Methylobacterium sp. A54F
GGTAGCTGTTCGGACGGACTTTCGAGGTGCCTAGGGGCTCGACGATACCGTCCTGGGTATCTTCTTCAATGATCTCGACCAGGCGCATGAGGGTATTTATTTGCTACGGCATCGTTGTGGATCCTCCGCTTGCTCGCTCAAGGATACGTTTGACCTGGGTGGCACTCCAGGTCGTAGATCCACGTGGGGACTTGATCCCACGACGGGTCAACTCGGCCGCCAGTTGCCGCAGCGAAGCTCGGCTCGCACCCTGAGCCTCCCCTTGGATCTCACGGATGGTCGGCGCGATGTCCTCGGGCCTCTTGATCGCCTTGGTGGAGCGCG
>NZ_JBKFBF010000087.1:0-323 GCF_053346035.1 Methylobacterium sp. A54F
ACCAGGGCGCGGGTGCATCAGGGCGCTCGCGATAGGCGGGACGGCCGGCCGGCCACGGCGGCCGGCGGGGGCGGTGACACGCGAAGCGCCGCGGGGCCGGCCGGAGCTGGTGAGCGGCCCCGCCTCCTCGCGCCAAAGCGAAAAGGCCCTGTCCATCGGGGCTTAGTCTAATATCACCGTGACAGGCTTGTGAAGGTTCGCGGGGCCGCGGCCCGCGCCGCACCCACAGGCTCGCGGCGGTCCCGTCCGGCGGACCCCGCGGCCCCGGGTGGCCGCGGCGGGCCTTTCGCCTTATGGAGGCCGGAGAATCCGGGCCTGGCGGG
>NZ_JBKFBF010000088.1:0-322 GCF_053346035.1 Methylobacterium sp. A54F
GCCGCCTGGGGCTCGTTCCAGCTCTCGGCCGCCGTCCACGAGGTCGGCATCGGCAACGCGCTCGCCATCTCGGCCACGCCGTTCAGCCCCCTCAACGCGGCCGGCGCCGCGGTCCTGCCGACCACCGCCGCGGTGGCCCGCCCGTCGAACGTCTACGGCTTCGGCGTGCAGGCCGGCGTGAAGGTCAACCTGCCCTTCATCGCGCCCGGCGACACCTTCTACCTGCAGGGCGCCCACGCCGACGGCGCGATGTCCTACTCGGGCTTCCAGCAGCCCCAGGGCGGCGAGATCCTCTCGACCAGCATCATCCCGATCCAGGGCG
>NZ_JBKFBF010000089.1:0-322 GCF_053346035.1 Methylobacterium sp. A54F
GCACGAGCTTCTTCGAGAAGTCGATGGCGATCACGGTCTTCGACCGGCAGCCGTGCCGGGCGGGGTCCGCCTGGAAGCTCGGCAGGTCGATGATCGTCATGTCCGGCACGTAGGACGCGATCTCGGATCGGTCCGGCCGGATCAGCAGGTTGCGGATGAACAGCGAATGCCACGCGAACTCGGTGAACACCCGCGCCTTGACCCGGTAGGCCGGATCGGCGCCGCCGTAGAGGTCCTGGGCGAACAGCTCCTTGCCCTCAGCGTGCTTCAAGAAGTCCTGGCGCAGGGTCTCGAACTGCTCTGGCGTGATGGCGCCGTTGTT
>NZ_JBKFBF010000009.1:0-253293 GCF_053346035.1 Methylobacterium sp. A54F
ATGTTGCTGGCTGCGTTGTAGTAGTACCCCGGCTGCCCGATCAGGCTGCGAAACGAGACCGGCGCCTCCGCCACGCTGCGCCCCGCACCCGCCGCAACATCGGAAAGACCAGAAAAACTAGGCGAACCCATTGGCGTGTATGCAGTTTTCGAAAGAGTCGTCATCGGTTGAACCGCTCGGTATCTTGCCAATATGCGGCATCGGTTGGTAATCAATGCGCAAGGGGTACGCATCGGGATCGCCACTGACGGTCGTTTAGAGTCCTTAACGAATTGTTACCGAATCAATATTTGGACGATAATTGCCTCAACGATATCTTGATCGGAGTGTTTGAAATCTAATAAATCAGTTTCATAAAGGAATTATAACCTAATGCCTACGAACGTATTCTATGAGATCTAAGTCGCAGGATCGAAATCTACTGCCAGTCATGTTGAAGAGGTGTCTAGAAAGGCCATGATGCTGCTCAATAGCGGCATCGGTGAGATCTCAATGGCTGAGTTAGCTGTCGGGTTCGGCGAGCAGTAGGAGGATGCATTTCGTGCTCGGTCCACAGCAGGTCCAGCTGCGCAATGAAGCCCGCGGTCCATCAAGAATGTCTTGGGATGTACATTTGTGAGGTCGAGGACAAGCGCTCTTAAACTAGCTGACCGGCTCCTCGCAACAACCCGGCACTGCGTATCGCCGGCCTATTTTGTCCTGAGAGTGTCGCCCATGCCGAGAAGGATCTTGTTCATATCCAGGAAGCGGCGATAACGGATCGCGATCAGGGTCATGATGCAGCGCAGGCGGATCGTCGGACTGCAGGGTATGCGGGCGCGGGCGATCTTCAGACCGTGCAAGGTCGGAGAGAAGAGGACCAGCAGCGACCGGAGGAACCATCGTACCCGCCAAAATCTGCGCTCCCGCTCGAGGGCGTAGGCCTCCAGCGTCGTTCGCCGGAATTTGCGGACCAGCTCTCCCCACGTGTGCCGGGCGGGATGCGCGACAATGACGTCTGGGACATAGGTGATCGTATAATTGCGCTGCCTCGCGCGCTGACACCACTCGACATCTTCGGACACCGTTCCGCGGAAGCCGCCGATATCCCAGAAGATGTGGGTGTGAACGAACATATTGCCGGAGCCGGTGAAGCCCTTGTTGTTGATGTAGTGTTCGAACCTGAATGAAAAAATCATCTCGAAGAGCTCGACCGGGTTCGGACTGCCTTGAAGGAGCGGCTCGACGACGACCTTGCCTCCAATGATGTGGGCATTCTCAAGCGCCCGGACGCCGTTCCGCAACCAGTCCGGATCCGGCCGGCAGTCGGAATCGATGAACGCCAGGATACATCCTACCGCTGCAGCTGCCCCGGTGTTGCGCGCGAGCCCAGCGCCCTGCTCGGGCGCAGGAATGACCTTGGCGCGACCCGCGACCGTGGTCTCGACCGCCGCAAGCCCGCAGGCCGAGTTGTTGTCCGCGACGATGATCTCGAAGCAGTCAGCCGGGTAACTTTGCTTCCGTAGCAGGTCCAAGCAGGTATCGAGGTTCGCCAAGTCGTTGTAGAGCGGAATGATGATGGATGCGAAGGGCTTGGCCATCGCTGGTTCGGGCTCGCCTCGTTCATCCGAACTCGCGGGCAACCGACGAGACGTTTCTGGGCTGAGGCCAGTGTCGGATTGCGATACCCGTCGTACGGCCTCGACGCCCGTGGGGACTTCCAGTCTTCCGCGGTGGCGAAGTCCGGCGTCGTCCACCTCTATGGGTAGAGCCATGGATGCCTCTCTGGAATCGGTCCGGCGGATCATCACTGAAAATCCCGAATTGGCAATCGTTCCACAGCTTAGTGATACAAATGTATTATTACGATTGTTGTAGGACGCAGATACAGTTTTCAATCACAAGACCATGACTCTCGCGGCCAGCAAATATTTGATCAGAAATGACCGCAGAGCCCTTTCCTGATGTATATCGGAAATTTTATCTCAAAACCTGATTTTCAATAAGCAATTTAGGTGCGTTCAGGGCTATCGATGCTGGTCGCGGCGAATGCCATAAGAAGCCCTGGGCACGAAAAGCGATGGATTGCGCATCAGGCATGACGCATGGCGATCAGGGATTTCGTCAGCGGACCAACCTTCTCCTTGACGATCTCCGCATCCGGGAACAACTCGCGCATCTGGCGTTGATCCAGCAACTGGGCGCGTTGGCAGTCGCGCATAGCCTGATCGAAGGTCTCGGTCTTTGGATAGAAGCCGAGCTGGCGCTTCATGTGTAGGCGCGCACGCCACTGCTCGGGCATCCACTGATAACCGATCGTCCGATAGTGTGGTTCCATCGGAAACCAGTAGTACGGCGTCTGCACAAAGTAGCGCCGCCCGACGCGCCGTACTTCGGATGCCATCCGGCTCATCTCGCCCCAGCGCCCGACATGCTCGATGACGGAATTCGAATGCACGAGGTCAAACTCGTTGTCCTCGACGAAGTCGAGGTCCGTGGCATTCCCGGTCCTGAAGCTGAAGCGCTCGTCCTCGAAGGCCTCGGTCCGGTCCGACAGATTCGTGATTGTGATCTGCAGCGGCAAACCCTGCAACTCGGTTCGGAACGGCCGCCAGTAGCCGTATTCGCCGCCAACGTCGATAATTCGGCAAGACCCTTTTTCGGCGATGCAGGCTTGCGCAAGCTTAACGAAAGAACTGAAGCGTTTCTTCCGGTACCGACTGCCATACGCATCAAGACCCATGGTCGAACCCTCCAAGCTTCGAGGTACGACCCTCGTCGGGTCGTCCCGTGGGTAACGTGCGCTCCAAGTGCACCGGTGCATATACTACTTTGCGCCGCTAATTCCCACGCCTTATTCGGCCTTGCGACCGGCGGGCAATGGGCTCAAAATCGAGCATTCCATCGCGCCGTGGTGGGCTGGCTCGCATGCACCGCCCGCGAATGCTTCCCTGCCGGATGGGGCACCGCGCGCGTCGAAAATCGCACGGCTGTTCGAAGGAGCGAGAACCAATGTCGACGCGGTTCCTGAAGCGGGCAGTCCGACGCGTTCTTCCGGATGCAATCGTTCACGCCATAGCCATGGCCCGGGCGGACGAACCCCTGATCCCGGTCATCAGCGGTCACGCGCGGGGAGGAACGTTCATCGATATCGGTGCCAATATCGGGGTGTACTCGCACGCTCTGCGCGGCATCGCGACCAGGATCGTTGCCTTCGAGCCGGTTCCCGTCCTGGCGGCGGCACTCCGGCGGCGCTACCCGGATATCGAGGTCCACGCCTGTGCGCTCAGCGCGAGAGCCGGCTCCGCCATCCTGCACGTTCCGAGCCGCGCCCAGGAGCAGGTGTTCCCACGTGCTTCGCTCAACGATGATGCCAATCCGGGCTTCAGCCTCGAGGGCGTTCCGGTCCAGATGCGCACGCTGGACGAGTTCGGAATTCGCGATGCCCGCGTCATCAAGATCGACGTGGAGGGACATGAGGAGGCCGTCCTGCAGGGCGCCATCGAAACGATCCGCGCGTCGCGGCCGGCACTCCTCGTCGAAATCGAGGAACGGCACCATCCGGGCCGCTCCGCAGACCTGATGGGCTGGATCGAGGCGATGGGCTACGCGCCCTACTACCACGATGGCCAAGAACTCGTGCCCGCAATCGGGCGCGACTTCGCGCGATGGCAGCCAAACCACCTGCGCGCGGAAGCGTTCGGGAGCAAGAACAACCGCTACATCAACAATTTCCTGTTCCTCAATGCACACTGAGCGCCGGGCGTTCTGCCCGCGGTGGACCTCAGGCCGGCGCCGGTCTGGCCCGTCGGCCGTAGCCCTGACGGAGGAGCCCGCTCAAAGCGACCTTCGCCGTCAGGGCTATCACCACGAGGATCAGCACGGTCACGAGATTGCCTCCGCCGAGCGCTTCCCGCACACCCGCCGCAAGTGGAGGCGCGACGGCGCACAGGACGAGCATCAGCATCAGCGCCTCCGTCGCGAGGTAGTCGCGGATCGCCGGCCCGAACACGTGCCGGCTGGCAACCAGGAGCGAGCCGAGCGTCGCCACCTCCCCGAGCAGGACTCCCGAGAGGATTGCGTCGAGGGACGGATAGAGGTGCACGAGGATCGCAGCGGCCGCGAGGCCGAGGAATGGCGCCTGGCTCGACGCTGCGAGGCGCGTCGTCGATTTGGCATGGAGGAGCAGTGTCGTCATGGGATCGGCCCGGCTCGCCCGGAAGAACGCCACGAGCGAGATGAGCAGGACCGCCGTGTCGCTCACCGTGAAGCGCGGGCCGAACGCGAGGGGCATCACGGTTTTCAGGGTTCCGCCGAGCAGCACTGCATAGCAGGCCGCGATGATCGGCATGGATCGCGCATAGAGGCGCCGCCGGACGGCGAAGCGGTCCGCGTCATCCGCGTTGTGCAGGCCTGCGAAATGGATGGCGCTGACGACCTTCGTGAGTGCGCTGATCGGCACGATCGCGATCAGGATCATCACGGCGTAATGGCCGAGCGCCTCGACGCCGAGGGTCGCGCCGACGAGAAGCCGATCGCCTTGCGTGTAAACGGCGAGCCCGAAGCCGTTGAGGAGCAGGGGCAGGCTGAAGGTCAATGCTCCCCGCGTCAGGGGAGAGCGCAATCGGACCCGGTAGGGCGTGCGCGCAAGTCTCTGCGTCATCGCGAGGTAAATCGTGGATTGGACCACCATGTAAGCGATGAAGGCGACGTGGCTGTGGAGGATCCCTGCGACACCGACCATCGCGACGAGGCCGATTGCGTGCGAGACGGCCAAGGCCAGGAGGATCGGCCGGAATCGATAGTGGCGCTCGCCGATCCGCACCTCGAGGTGCTCGAAGCCGCGGATCAACGGAAGCAGCGCGAGGGCGGCGAAACTCGGCCAATTCGCGCAACTCGTCAGGGCGCAAGCGATCGGTTCGGACAGCAGGCCGAAAGCCGCCGCCACGACGAGTCCTCTCAAAATCGAAACCGCGTGGGCGATCGCGAGGGCCTCCTCGTAGAGGTCCTGCTTGGTCGAGAGTACGAACCGGTAGACGGCCAGGTCCGTCATCTGTTCGAGGACGGCGTAGGAGGCCGAAAGCGCGGAGGCGAACCCAAACTCGTAGCCCCCGAGAAGCCGGGTGAGCACGAACATCCTGACGAAGGAGACCGACATCTCCAGGACGCTGATGCCGACGAGAGGCAGAACCCGGGAGAGCTTATTCAGCGCCGTCATGACCCTTCGCACTTGGGCGGCTTCGTCGACACGCTGCGTCGCCGCGCACGCCTTGAGCCCAGGATGCCGGCACGAACCGCCATGCAACGACGCCGGTCGACACATCCCCGGGAGCGATCACAGGCCCGGCAGCGATCTGGTGACCCCGGGCAGCGCATGTTCGTCTCTTCGCCATCAATCCACGATGGACTCCGACTTGCAAGCCTCGATCCAAACGAGGCAGTCGGCATCCTGACGTCCAGGTTTTTCGGGCTTCGCGGTGCGTGCCGCGCGGGAAGGCAGTCATGAGCTTGCGGCTTGGTCATGCGGTCGCAAATGGCCACGACAACAACCTCAACCTGGTCCGCATGGTTGCCGCGCTCGCGGTCCTCGTCAGCCACAGCTTTGCGATCGTTTCCGGAAATCCGGCTCGGGAGCCTCTCCAAGCTGCCCTGGGCATGTCGCTCGGCGGCATTGCGGTCTGGGCCTTCTTCGCGATCAGTGGCTTCCTGGTCGCGAAGAGCTGGGAGCGCGCCGCGGGGAGCGTGGATTTTCTGCTGGCGCGAGCGCTCCGCATCGGTCCGGGCTTGATCGTGGTGCTCCTGCTGACTGTCCTCCTTCTCGGGCCCGCGTTTACGCACCTTGGGTTGCGGGCCTACTTCGGTGAGACCGCCGTCTTCACCTACATCCCCCGCAACTTCACGCTCGTCTCGATGCAGTACCCGCTCCCCGGGGTGTTCGATGGGAACCCCTTCGGGCCGGCCATCAATGGGTCTCTCTGGACGCTCTTCCACGAGGTCGCCTGCTACCTGATGCTCCTGATCGTGGGCTTGGTCGGGGGCTTCCGGACCCGCTGGGTATGGGGCGCCTTCCTCGGAACGTTCGGCGCGTTCTGGCTCGCAATGACGCTCGCGTATCCGGCTGCGGGGAAGGCGAGTCTCTTCGCGGATCTGGCCTTACCGTTCGTTGCCGGCATGTGCCTCTACAGGGCGCGGCGCCGCGTCCCGCTTGCAGCTGGAATTATCCTGCTCCTTGCCACTGCCGCGTGTCTCGCCCACGGCACGGTCGCCTTCAAGCCAGTCTTCGCGGCAGCGCTCGCCTATGCGGTTCTTTGGTTGGCCTACCGGCCCGGCGGCGTTCTGCGCGCCTACAACCAGCTCGGCGACTGCTCGTTCGGCGTCTACATCTATGCTTTCCCGGTGCAGCAGGCCCTGGTGGCGCTGGAGCCTGGGATTCCGATCCCGATGCACATCGCTCTCGCAAGCCTGGTCGTGCTGCCCCTGGCCGCGGCTTCCTGGATACTCGTGGAGAAACCCATGCTGGGGCTGCGAAGGCCGCTCGCCGAACTGTGGCGAGCGAATGCGGCGTCGATGCGCGGTCGCGACCGAACCGCCGCCTGACCACGCGACAGCCCGTAGCCTGCTCAGGGTTCGTTCGCCGTCCGAAGGTCGCGACCGAGTTTGACTCGGGGTTGTGGAAGATGCTGAGTGGCATTCCGCGCCCATCAGAGCCAGACCGTTGGACGATACACTCGAACTGCGCGAGCAACTCGCGCGCGCCTGGCGGACAACCCTCGAAGCCGCGATCGACCGGGGCACGCCGCCGCAGGCCGTGATCGAGACGATGGCGGCGGTGGCGCATGCGCGCTTCGCCGAGAGCTTCGGGCCCGCGGCCGCCGCGAGCTATCTGCAGCTCCTCGCTGAGCAGTTGCGCGACATCGAACGGCAGGAGACGCGCGACCTCGTGCGCGGCGACGAGGCAGAGGCGCCGCCCCAGGCCACGCCCTTCGAGTTCGCCCTCGACCCGAACTGGCTCGTGCGCGACGACCTCCTCGGCTGACCGCGGCGACGCGACCGCGCAACGGCCTCAGGGCTTCCGGGCACGACGGCGCTGCAGGGCGAGAAGCCCCGCCGACCACAGCAGCGAGACCGCGAGCGCACCCACCATGGCGCCCGCGACCCCGAGAAGATCAATCAGAACGTGCAGGCTCAGCAGGGTGAGCCCGAAGCCGAACACGCCCCGGATCGCGGTGCGGGCGAGCTGGCCCGTCGCCGCGCCGCCGACCCGTGGGTGCAGGATCACGAAGGTGCTGGTGAGCGCCACCGGGAAGGCGGCCACGATCCCCGTCCGGGCCGGGCTCAGCACCGCGCTCAGCGCCAGCACCGCGGTCACGAACAGGGCCACGGCGACGGCGCGGAGCAGAAGGTCGAGCAACCGCCGCGTCGCCACGGTGCCGCGCACGAAGGCGGCGCGTGCCCCCGCCGGGGTGAGGGCGGTCCCGGTCCCGTACACCGCCCCGTTGAGGAGGAAGGCCGTGAGCGGCGTCCAGGCGACGGTCCCGATCAGGGCGGCCGCGGCGATCCAGGTGGCCACGGCCGCACCGAGGGCGCGCGGGCAGGGGGCCCGGGGGGCGAGGCGGGCGTAGACGATGAGGAACAGGCCGGTGGCCGCGTTGGCCGCGAACCCGTTGAGGGCCGCCCCCGCGATGAAGGCCGGCTCGTGCTGGAGCGCCATGAACACGTAGGCGGGGCCGGCGGTCACCGGCAGGCTGATGATCAGCGCGCCCCAGAACGGCCCCGCGGCCTCCGCGACGGCCGAGGCGAGGACGACGATCAGTCCGGTGGTCACGGCGCGCAGCAGGGCCGGCAGCCAGAGGGCGGTGGTCATGGGAGAGGTCGGTCGCGGGCGGTACGGGAGGGCCCGGAATCGGGCGGTGAACCAGCGTCCCTAACCGATCATGCACCGAACTTCCCGGAAATGCGTGGCCGGGCGAACGGCATTCACGTTTGTTAAACGCGCGGGGGCGACCTTCGGGGCATACAACTTACAGTAGAGAAGACCGATGTATCGCGTGATCGGTTGCCTGACGCAGCAGCACACGGTCTGGGTCTTCCCCCTCGCGGCCCTCGTCTGCTGGGTGTCGAGCCACACCGCCCTGCGCCTCGTCCGCCAGATGCGGGAGGGCGGCGACCATGGACGCTGGATCTGGCTCGGGGCGGCGAGCTTCTCGGCCGGGGCCGGGGTCTGGAGCACGCACTTCATCGGCATGCTGGGCTACGACCCGGGCATCGCGATCCATTACGACCTGCGCGTGACCCTGATCTCGCTGGCGGTCGGGATCGGCGCCGTGATGGCGGCGCTTGCGCTGCTGCGCCAGGCGGACCGGGGCTCCGTCGCGGCGGTGGCCGGGGTGGTGCTCGGGCTCGGGGTCGCGGCCATGCATTTCACGGGGATGGCGGGGGTCCAGGTCCCGGGCCGGCTCGGCTTCGATCGGACCCTGGCGCTCGCCGCGGTCGCGGGCGGGTGCGGGCTCGCCGCGGCGGCGTTCGTCGTCGCGATCCGGCCGCGGGTCGCGCGCCGGGGTCTCGACGCTGCGCTCCTGACCGCGTCCATCGCCGTCCTCCACTTCACCGCCATGGGTGCGGCCGAGATCATCCCGGACGCGGCCCTGGACGCCCCCGGCCTCGGGTTGCCGCGCCTCGCGCTCGCCTGCGGGATCGCCGCCGCGATGCTGGCGATCCTGGGCTTCGCGGCCCTCGCGCTGTTCGCGGAGCGGCTGCGCCGCAGCAACCAGGCGTTGCGCGCCAGCGAGACGGCCTGCCGGCTCAGCGAGGAGCGCCTAGCGCTCGCCATCGACGGCGACGGCTCCTGGGACCTCACGGTCGCGACCGGCGTGATGTGGTTCTCGGACCGCTGGGAGACGATGCTCGGCTACACGCCGGGCGAGCTCGCGCGCCACCTCCGGACCTGGGAGGCCCTGCTGCACCCGGAGGACGAGCCGCAGGCCCGCCGGCTCTTCGCCGAGCACCTCGACGGGCACAGCCCCGTCTACGAGTGCGAGCACCGCCTGCGCCGCAAGGACGGCGGCTGGGGCTGGGTGCTCGCCCGCGGCAAGGTGGTGGCCCGCGACGGGGAGGGCGTGGCGCTGCGCGTCGTCGGCATGCACTTCGACACCACGCACCGGCGCGAGGCGGAGCGGCGGCTCGCCCACATGGCGCTCCACGACGCGCTGACGGGGCTGCCGAACCGGGTGCTGTTCCGCGACCGGCTGAACCAGCAGCTCGCCGACATCCGGCGCCACGGCGGCAGCTTCGCGGTGCTCGCCTGCGACCTCGACCGGTTCAAGGCCGTCAACGACACCTACGGCCACCCGGCCGGCGACGCGCTCCTCGCGGTCATCGCCGAGCGGCTGCGCGGCGTGGTGCGGACCGGGGACATCATCGCCCGCCTCGGCGGCGACGAGTTCGCCATCATCGTCGGCCACCTCGACACCCTGCGGGCGGCGACCCTCGTCGCGCAGCGGGTGATCGCGGCCGTCGAGCAGCCCGTCGAGATCGGGCCGAACCGCGCCACCGTCGGCGTCAGCATCGGCATCGCCACGGCCGCCGGGGACGAGGACGCGGACGAGCTCTTCAAGCGCGCCGACATCGCGCTCTACCGGGCGAAGGCCGAGGGGCGGAACACCCTGCGCTTCTACGAGGCCGGGATGGATGCGGCCCTGGCCAAGCGCAACCTCCTGGAGCGGGACCTGCGCGAGGCGCTCCGCGCGGGCAGCTTCGTGCTCCACTACCAGCCGATCGTCGGCCTGGAGGCCGAGGCGCCGAGCGGCTTCGAGGCCCTGCTGCGCTGGCCCCACCCGGAGCGCGGCCTCATCCCGCCCGCCGAGTTCATTCCCCTCGCCGAGGAGAGCGGGCTGATCGTGCCCCTCGGCGCCTGGGCCCTGCGGGAGGCCTGCCGCGAGGCGGCGGCCTGGCCCGGGCGCCCGCGGGTGGCCGTGAACGTCTCCGCCGTGCAGTTCCGGGACGAGAGCCTGGAGAGCACGGTGCTCGGCGCGCTCGCCGCCTCGGGCCTCGCGCCGGACCGCCTGGAGCTCGAGATCACCGAGAGCGTGCTGATGGACGACGGCGAGGCCTCGCTCGCCTGCCTGCGCCGGCTGAAGGCGCTCGGCGTGCGCATCGCCCTCGACGATTTCGGCACCGGCTACTCCTCGTTGAGCTACCTGCGCCGCTTCCCCTTCGACAAGATCAAGGTGGACCGCACGTTCATCCGGGAGATCGCCGACCCGGACACCGCCGCGATCGTGCGCTCGATCGTCGGCCTCGGCGAGCGCCTCGGCGCGGCGATCACGGCGGAGGGCGTGGAGACGCCGGCGCAGCTCGACCACGTGCGCGCCCTCGGCTGCACGGAGGCGCAGGGCTTCCTCCTCGGGGTGCCGCGGCCCGCCGCCGAGGCGCTTCGGGCCACCGGCCTCCTCGCGGCCCGCGATGCCGCCTGAGGCGCAGACCGGTGGCGGCCCGTGCGTCGCGCCGCTTCGGCGGGATGCACGGGATCGTCTTAACCGATCTTTCGAAGACACGGGCTACGTGTAGGATCTCCGAGGGAGTGGGCCCGCCGTGCTGCCCGAGACCGTGGTGCTCGTCACCGACCAGCCCAACCGCAGCGCGCCGCTCGCCGCGGCGATCGATGCGGTCTGCACCTGCGAGGTGGTCGGGCCCGAGGTCGATTGGCCCTCGCGCGCCGCCACGGCCGCGATCGTGGTGGATCTCGATCTCGCGCGGGGCACCAGCATCCGCTGCCTGGAGGTTCTGCGCGGCCAGCCCTGGGCTGTCGAGCGGCCGGTGCTCTGCGTGTCCCGGCGGATCTCCGAAAAGGCGCTGCGGCAGGCCCGCATGCTCGGGGCCCACGCCTGCCTGCCCTTCTACACCGAGCCCCACGTCATCGTGACGGCCCTCCTGAACCTGATCAACCCGGATTCGAGCGGTCTCAACGCCGGTCTCCGGCAATGCGCGGAGCGGGCCGGCACGGCCCTCGGGGAGCTGTTCCAGGCCGCCGAGGCGCGGGGGCGGGTGGACCTGCAGGCGGTGGACCGCTCCGTGGAGCCGATCCTCACCGCGCTGGAGCAGGGCGGCCTCGCGCGCTGGCTCAACACCATCCGGGCGCACGACGACGCCACCTACCAGCATTGCCTGGTCGTCGCCGGCCTCGCGGCCCAGTTCGCGATCCACGTCGGCTTTCCGGAGGCCCAGCGCCGCCGCCTCGTGCGCGCCGCCCTCGTGCACGACGTCGGCAAGGCGCGGATCCCGCGGCGGATCCTCCTGAAGCGCGGGCCCCTGGACGAGGCCGAGACCGCGATCGTGCGGATGCACCCGATCCTCGGCTACGAGATCCTGCGGGCGAGCCCGGAGGCCGACCCGGCGATGCTCGACGCGGTGCGCCGCCACCACGAGTACCTCGACGGCTCCGGCTACCCGGACGGCGTCGGCGAGGCCGAGATCAGCGACGTCACGCGCTTCCTCACGATCTGCGACGTCTACGCGACGCTCACGGCGCGGCGCGATTTCCGGCCGGCCATGACCTCCGACGAGGCCATGCGGGTGCTGCACGGGATGGAAGGCAAGATCGAGACCCGCTTCGCGCAGGCCTTCGGGGCCGCGGTGGCGCGGGCGGCCTGAGGGGGCCCGCCGCACAAAACGCGGCCGCGGGCGCAGTGCCCGGTGGACGGGGCGGCGGGGAGCCGACACAAGTCCGGCGTCCAAGGCCCTGCGCCCAAGACCCTCCGCCGTCCAAGACCCTCCGCTGCCCAAGTCCCTCCGCGCGAGTTCCGCTCCCCCCGATGCTTCGCCTCATCCTCACGCTGGCGATGGCCGGCTTCGCCAGCACCTTCGCGGGTCGCTCCGTCGAGCCCCTCGTCGGCGTGATGGCCCGCGACCTCGCGAGCGACCCGCACACGGTCGCGCTGCTCTCGACCGCCTTCGCGCTGCCCTACGCGCTGATCCAGCCCGTGCTCGGCCCGGTCGGCGACGCCCTCGGCAAGGAGCGGGTGATGGGCGCGTGCCTCGGCGCGCTGGCCCTCGCCCTCGCGGGCAGCGCGCTTGCGACGGATCTCGGCCTGCTGTTCGGCCTGCGCATCGCGGCGGGGGCGGCGGCGGGCGGGGTGGTGCCCCTGGCGCTGGCGCTCATGGGCGACCGCATCCCCATGGAGCGGCGGCAGGTGGCGATCGGCCGGTTCCTCGTGGCGGTGATCCTCGGCCAGCTCTCGGGCTCGACCTTCGCGGGGCTGATCGAGGCACGGGTCGGCTGGCACGGCGTCTTCGCCATCACGGCGGCGGTGGCCGCCCTCGGCTGCCTCGCCGCGCTCTTCGGCTTCGAGCGCGCATTGGCGCCGGCGCCCCAGCGGCCGGATTTCGCGCAGGCGGTCTCGCGCTACCGGGCGATCATCGGCAACCCGCGCGCCCGGGTGCTGTTCGGCTCGGTCTTCATCGAGGCCATCGCGATCTTCGGCTTCTTCCCGCACCTCGCGCCGCTGATCGAGGCGCGCGGGGAGGGCGGCCCCCGGGAGGCGGGCCTCGCACTCGCCGGCTTCGCGGTGGGCGGCCTGCTCTACGCGGGCCTCGTCGCCGTGCTGCTGCGCTTCCTCGGCATGGGGCGGATGCTGGTCGGCGGCGGCATCATCTGCGCCGGAGCCCTGGTGACCATCGGCCTGGCAGGCCGTTGGCCGGTCGACGCCGCGGCGCTCGTCGCCCTCGGCCTCGGCTTCTACATGCTCCACAACACCTTCCAGGTTCAGGTCACGGAGGTGGCGCCGGGCGCGCGCGCCTCGGCGGTGGCCCTCCACGCCTTCTCGTTCTTCTGCGGCCAGGCGCTCGGCGTCGTGCTCATCGGCCTCGGCCTGCAGGGCGTCGGACAGTTCGCAACGCTCTCCGCCTGCGCGGCGGCGAGCCTCGGCCTCGGCATCGCGACGGCGATCCTCCTGTCGCGGCCGGCTCCTCCGCCCCCCGCGGCCTGAGCACGGCTCAATTACCTCGCGCGAGCAGAAATGCGGCGAGGACGCAGAGGGTCAGCACCCCGCCCGCGATCACCGCCCAGGTCGCGGATGCCCGCCGGCCCGGGGCAGCGGCCGGGACGGGCGCGGCGCGGGCGGCCTCGATGCGGGGCAGCTCCGGGCGCGGCTGCACCGCCGGTTGCGAAACCGGTGCCGGCGGCGGCGCCGCGGAGCCGATGGCGAGCCCGCCGGGATCGCGCAGGTCGGCGGGCCGCATGAGCGCCGCGAGCATCTCCTCGATCTCGACCGGCACCCCGGCTTCCTCGATTTCCAGGACGATGAGGGCCAGATCCTCGGCGCTCAGGGCGGCGATCGGGAGATGTTCGCGCAGGTCCTCCGGCGTCAGCCGCCCACGCTGCCGCCCGAGGTCGATGAGACGGTCGAGGACCGCCCGGTCGAGGCCCGGCGTCACCGCGGCGTGCTCATCGCTTCGCCTCGGCAGACCCGACTTCGCGCTCGATGACCCGGACCTGCCGGTCGTGCGCCCTGCCGCCCCGCGGCTTCGCGGCGGTCATCGTCGCGGCGGTCATGCTCGTGGCCGTCATCTTCGTGGCCGTCATGGCGGTCTCCCGGTCGGTGACCCGGGCCAACCGGCGGGGCGGTGCGGCGTTCCGGCCGATGCCCGAGAACCCGACGACCCCTTCGCCGCTTGACGCTGGCGCAGTCCGTCCCGCGACCCGAGAGGCGTTCCACGATGTCCGACGAAATCGAGAGGCTCGGCCTGCTCCTCAATCTGCACGAGCTCGCGATCACCAGGCTGTTCGAGGCCGTTCCAGAGGGCGCCGCCGCCCGGCGCTCGTTCATCGCGGATGTGCGGCGCCTCCTCGACGACACGCGGGCGCTGCAGCCGCACGGGCCGGCGGCGCAGACCTACGAGGCGCTCCTGCGCCGCTTCGATGCGACCGGGCCCGACGACGGCGCGCTCGGCGTGACGCCGACGCCGGAGCGGGGCCTGCCCCCCGCGGGGGCGGGTGCCTGACGGGCCTTGGGGTCGGGGCTGACAACCGTCCACCTCGCCTGAGAGCCTGTTTGATTCCTGAAAACAAAGGTCGTCGGACCGGTGGCCGTTGTCCGGCCCATCCCCCTCATCCTGGGGTGCTGCGAAGCAGCCTCGAAGGAGCCGTCCAGAAGCCGCGCGATCCCTGGAGCCCTCCTTCGAGGCCGCTGACGCTGCATCTCAGGATGAGGTAACGCGTTGGAACAACGCCTCAAGCAGGCTCTGAGACGTGCTGGCGCCACGGTCGCCGCGGCGGCTCAGCGATAATCCGTCGGCGTGAGTCCGTGCCGCGCGAGCTTGTCGTAGAGCGTCTTGCGCGGCAGCCCGAGCGCCTCGGCGGCGACGCGCACGTCGCCGCCCGCCATCACCAGCTCGTCGCGGATCAGCCCGCGCTCGAAGCGGTCGACCTGCTCGGCGAGGCTGAGGCCCTGCGCGGGCTCCGCCTCGGCGTCGAGGCCGCCGAGGCCGAGGGTGCAGCGCTCCGCGTAATGGTCGAGCTCGCGCACGTTGCCGGGCCAGTCGTGGCGCAGGAGGTGATCCCGGATGGCCGGCGTGACGGCGGGCGGCTCGCGCCGGAAACGGGCGCTCGCACGGGCGAGGAAGTGCCGGAAGAGCAGCGGCACGTCCTCCCGCCGGTCCCGCAGCGGCGGGATCCGCACCGTGATCACGTTGAGGCGGTGATAGAGGTCGTCCCGGAACGTGCCCTGCGCGGCGGCCTGGCCGAGATCGACCTTCGTGGCCGCGACCACGCGCATGTCGACCGCCCGCGCCTCGTTGGTCCCGAGGGGCTCCACCACCCGCTCCTGCAGGACGCGCAGGAGCTTCACCTGGATCGCGAGGGGCATGCTCTCGATCTCGTCGAGGAAGAGCGTTCCCCCATGCGCGTGCTCGATCCGGCCGACGCGCCGCTTGAGCGCGCCCGTGAAGGCGCCGGCCTCGTGCCCGAACAGCTCGCTCTCGACCACGCTGTCGGGCAGCGCGCCGCAATTCATCGGCACGAAGTTGCCGCCCGCCCGTCGGCCCCAGCGATGGAGCGCGCTCGCCACCACCTCCTTGCCGGAGCCGGTCTCGCCCAGCACCAGCACGTCGACGTCGGCCTCCGCCACGTCGCGCACGAGGCGGCGCAGCCGAACGATCTCGGGGGAGGCCCCCAGGAAGGCCGGGTCGGCCTCGAGGGCTGCGTCGAGGCGGGCCCGCAGGGTCCGGTTCTCCAGGGCGAGGCGCCGACGCTCCAGCGCCCGCCGCACGGACGCGACCAGGGCCTCGGCCGGGTAGGGCTTGGCCAGGAAGTCGTAGGCACCGTCCCGCATGGCGCCGACCGCCATGGAGATGTCGCCGTGCCCGGTGATCAGGATGACGGGCAGGTCCGGATCGGTTCCGCGGACCCGCTCGAACAGGGCGCGTCCGTCGAGGTCGGGCAGGCGCACGTCGGTCACCAGAACGCCCGCCGGTGCCCGGCTCAGCGCCGCCAGCGCCGGCTCGGCGGCCGCGAAGACCTCGACGTCGAAGCCCGCGAGTTCGAGGCTCTGGCGGTTCGCCCGGCGCACGTCCTCCTCGTCGTCGACGAAGACGATCCGCTCGGCCGGATCCGCGCCGTCCGCCCCGTCACCGCTCACGCCGCGCTCTCCGTCGTTTCCTCGCTCAGGGTTCTCGCGCGAAACAGCTCGATCCGGAAGGCGGCCCCGCCGCCCACGGCCTCCTCGACCGCGAGGGTGCCGCCGCAATCCTCGACGATGCCGCGGCTGATGGCGAGCCCGAGGCCGAGCCCGTCCGGCTTCGTCGTCACGAAGGCGTCGAACACCTGGCGGCGCTCCGGCTCGGGGATCCCGGGTCCGTTGTCGGTCACCGTCAGAACCACGCGATCGGCCGCCTCCTGGATCGTCAGGGCGATGCTCGCGTCCTGGCGTCCCGCCACCGCGTCGAGGGCGTTCTGCAGGAGGTTGACGAGCACCTGCTCCAGTCGCGGCCCGTCGCCCAGCACCGCGAGCCCCGGCGGCGGCTCTGCGACGGCGGGCACGATCCCGGCGCTCGCGGCCCGGGCCGCGACGATCTCCAGGCTGTTCGCCAGGATGCTCGCCAGGGCGACCGGCTCGCGGCGCCCCGAGGCGCGGCGGGCGAAGCCCTTGAGCTGGCGGGTGAGGGCGCCGATCCGGTCGGTGAGGCGGCCGATCGCCGTGACGTTCTCGGCCGCGTCCGCGACGCGCCCCCGCTCGACCAGGATCGCGGTATTGTCCGCGTAGGACCGGATCGCCGCCAGCGGCTGGTTGATCTCGTGCGCGAGGCTCGCGGCGAACTGGCCGAGCGCCGCCAGCCGCCCGGCCTGCGCGAGCTCCCGGCCGAGGCGCTCGCGCTCCGCCTCGGCGCGGCGGCGCTCCTCGGCCTCGGCGCGGAGCTGCCGGTTGGCTGCGCTCAGGGCCTCGGTCCGCTCGCGCACCCGCGCCTCCAGCTCCTCGCGCCGGCTCGCCTCCTCGGCGCGCCGCGCCCGGTTCCGGCGCCGGCGACCCAGGAGGGTCGCGAGCCCGAGCCAGGCGAGGCCGCTCGCCAGGAGGGCGATCACCTGACCCTGCACGCGCTCGCGCTCCACGGCGGCGCCGACCGGGGTCAGGGCGTGGAGGCGCCAGTCGGTGCCGGGCACCGCCGCGTCGAGGGGCAGGGCCGTGCGGGCCGGGAGGGCGCCGTTGCCGATCCGCACCAGGGCGCCGTCGCCGGGAACCGGGTGCAGGGGCAGGAGCGGCAGGGGCGCCGTGCCGAACTCGAGCGTCTCCCGGATGCGGGCGCGTTCCGCCGCGTCGATCTCCCGCAGCGTCCCGAAGCGCCAATCGGGCTCGCTCGCGACGAGCACGATCCCGCGGGGGTCGGTCGCGAACACGCGCTCCCCGCTCGCCCGCCAGGCAGCCTCGATCCCGTCGAACTCGATCTTGACCACGACGACCCCGACGCTGCCGATGCGCCGCGAGAGGTACAGGCCCGGCCGTCCGCTGACGGTCCCGAGGGCGAATTGCGAGCCGGACCCCGTCCGCATCGCCTCCTGGAAGTAGGGGCGGAACCGGTAGTCGCGTCCGACGAAGCCGAGCGGCTCGCCCGCGTTGCTCGCCGCCACCGTCAGGCCGTCGGCCCGCACCACGTAGATCACGGCGGCGCCCGTCGCCCGCGCGATCTCGGCGAGGCGGCCGCTGACCCGCTCGGCGATGGTCCCCTCGGCGCCCGGCGCCAGCATGGCGGCGATCTCGGGATCGGCGGCGAGGGCCAGGGGCAGGCCGCCCTGGCGCTGCATCTCGGCCGAGAGGGCCCCGACCTGCAGCGTCAGGGCCAGGTGCGCCGTGCGGCGCAGGTCCGCCAGGGCCGAGCGCTCCGCGAAGCGCCCCGCCACCCAGGCCGCCGCGAGCCCCGCGACGAGCCCGGCCAGGAGACCGAGGCTCCGCCGTCCTGCCCGGACACCGCGCAGGAACCGCCGTCCGACCGGCTCCGTCACGCGCGGACACCCGGTGCGGAACGCCGGACAGCTTCGGACAGCCGCGTGCGGAATCCCGCACGGGCGAATTCCGGGCCAGGAGGCCTCACAGCAAAAAGCCCATCAAAAACAGAAGCTTAATTTTCCTTCGGCACGTGTCTCGTCCTGGCACGCCGGTTGCCATTCGGCAGGTGTGATGCAGCCCTACCGCCACGGTATGCCTGCACGCCACACGGCCAACACCAAGAGCGGACGAGGTCCGGCGCCCCGCGGGGCACCGGGGGGACGAGCCGACGCGACCCGGACATTTCTCAGGGAGAGAACACCCCATGGCCACCGTGCCTCCACTCGCGGCGCCCCACGCGCCGCCCGCGCCGAAGCCCCTCTACCGGACCCTGTACTTCCAGGTGCTGGTCGCAGTGGCGATCGGCATCCTCCTCGGCCACTTCTACCCGCAGCTCGGCTCTGAGATGAAGCCGCTCGGCGATGCGTTCATCAAGCTCGTCAAGATGATCATCGCGCCGGTGATCTTCCTCACCGTGGTCTCCGGCATCGCCGGCATGACGAACCTCGAGAAGGTCGGCCGCGTCGGCGGCAAGGCGCTGATCTACTTCCTCACCTTCTCGACGCTCGCCCTCATCGTCGGCCTCATCGTGGCGAACCTGCTGCAGCCCGGCAACGGCCTGCACATCGACCCGAAGTCGCTCGATCCGAAGGCGGTCGCCACCTACGCCGACAAGGCGAAGACGCAGACCATCACCGACTTCCTGATGAACGTCATCCCGTCAACGGCGGTCGGTGCCTTCTCGGGCGGCGAGATCCTGCAGGTGCTGTTCTTCTCTGTGCTGTTCGGCTTCGGCCTCGCCTTCATGGGCGACCGCGGCAAGCCGGTCCTCGACATCATCAAGGTGCTGTCCGAGGCGATCTTCGGCGTCGTCAACATCATCATGAAGATCGCGCCCATCGGCGCCTTCGGGGCCATGGCCTTCACGATCGGCAAGTACGGGATCAGCTCGCTTGCCAACCTCGCCTACCTGGTCGGCGCCTTCTACCTGACCTCGGCCATCTTCGTGCTGGTCGTCCTCGGCGCGGTCGCCCGCTACAACGGCTTCTCGATCCTGCGGCTCATCCGCTACATCAAGGAGGAGCTGCTCCTCGTCCTCGGCACGTCCTCGTCCGAGTCGGCGCTGCCCTCGCTGATCGACAAGATGGAGCGGGCCGGCTGCTCGCGCCCGGTCGTCGGCCTCGTCGTGCCGACCGGCTACTCGTTCAACCTCGACGGCACCAACATCTACATGACGATGGCGGCGCTGTTCATAGCCCAGGCGACCGACACGCCGCTCTCGCTCGGCGAGCAGGCCCTGCTGCTCCTCGTCGCCATGCTGTCCTCGAAGGGCGCCGCCGGCGTCACGGGCTCGGGCTTCATCACCCTCGCGGCAACGCTCGCGGTGGTGCCTTCGGTGCCCGTGGTCGGCATGGCGCTGATCCTCGGCATCGATCGCTTCATGTCGGAGTGCCGCGCGCTGACGAACTTCATCGGCAACGCGGTCGCCTGCATCGTGGTCGCCCGCTGGGAGGGTGAGGTCGACGACGCGAAGCTTGCCGCGGCGCTGAGCGGCCGGGCGACCGAGCCGGTCGCTCCGGCCCCGGTGCTCCAGCCGGCCGAGTGAGGTCGGCCCGAAGCGACATCGTCTCCCGGACAGGGCCTCGCCCGGTCCGGGAGACGCGTTCAGAGGGCCTTCTCGACGACGGACTCGATCCACTCGGGCTGCGTCTCGCCGACCGAGCGGCCGACCTCGTTGGCGCCCTTGAACACGATCAGGGTGCTCTGCTGGCGGGCGTCGAAGCGGCGCATCAGGTCCTTCTGCGTGTCGAAGTCGATCGTGAAGACCGCGAGTTCCTTGAAGCGCGGCGCGGCCAGGAGCTGCGTCAGGATCGGCTTCTGAGCCCGGCAGATCGGGCACCAGGGGGCCGCCACCGCCACCACGATGGGCCGGCCCGCCGCCTGAGCCGCCGCGAAGGCCTCCGCGGTGAAGGGCTGGCCCGGCTCCGCCGCAGCATGGACGGGTCCGGCGGTCAGGAGGAGCGCCAGGGCACCCCCCGCCCGGAGCAGCACGCGTCGTGTCGTCATCGGGGTGATCCTTGGGGGTGATCCTTGGGGGTGATCCTCGGGGGTGATCCTCGGCTCAGTCAGCGCTGCGCATCGGCGGCCGGCTTGGCTCCCGCGGCCCAGGCCGCATCCTGGCGGACGACCGCCGTATCATGCGCGTCCTGCCAGCCTTCGACCCCCTCCGGGAACCACTGGACGGCCGTGTACCCGGCCTGGACGAGGCGGCGCCCGGCATTCCAGCTTCCCCAGCAATCGGGATGGCAGAAGGTCACGACCGCGCGGCCCTTGTCGCCCCCGGTCAGCTCCTCGATGCGCTTCAAGAACGCGGCCTCGCGGGCCGGGTCCATCGGCGCGGCGCCAGCCCCCGGCATCCAGACTGCGCCCGGGATGGAGCGGTGGGCCGGCAGCCAGGGCCGATCGGCCGGGAAGTTGTCCGGCTTGCGGTCGGCGAGCGCCACGTCGAGGAGGACCGGCTTGTCGGCCATCAGGGCGTCGAGCGCGGCGAGGTCGATCACCCGGGCACCCTTCAGCGTCTTCGGCGTGTAGCCCTGCGGCGCACCCGTCCAGTAGCCGTCCGGCTCCGGGACGTTCACGGGCGAGTCCGCGGGCATGGCCGCGGCAAGGATCGTCGCGGCGCAGAGGGTGGCGGCGAGGGCGGCGAGGCGTTTCATCCCGGGGGCCTCCGGCTCAGTTGCTGGGGCTCGGCGCGTTGAAGGTGTGCTGCCAGGATCCGCCCTGGCTGTCGCTCGCGGATACCTTGATGGGCCCCTGGCCCTCGGGCAGGAAGGCGAAGTTGATCACCGGGTTCGAGGCGATCGAGATGTCGCCGTCCATGGTGAAGACGTTCTTGTCGCCGTAGGCGACGGTGAGCTTGTTGATGTAGCGCGCCGGCGTGTAGTCGCGCGTCACCTGGTTCATCTGCATCCCGGAGAAGTTCGGGTGGCGCACCATGAGGGTCGCCTCCACCGGCTTTCCGGGTGCGGCCTCGCCCGAGAACTTCATCTTCATGTCGCCCATGCCGCGCATGGCCTCCTCGTCGCTCATCCCCATCGGGGCCGAGCATCCGCCGGAGGCTTTGATGAACTTCGTCGCCTCGTAGAGCTTGCCGTCGCGGGTCTCCGCGACTGCGTGCACGTTGGTGTAGTTGTTGATGCGCACCCGGAGCTTCAGCTCGCTCGCATCGGCGGCCGGACCGAATGTGAAGTGCGCGGCGTAGGGCGACGGGTTGTCGTCGATGATGAAGTGGACGGCCTTGATCTGGTCCTTGTCGGGCATGGTCAGGGTGATCGGCACGAGGGCCGCGTCCAGCGCGCGCGCCGGCGCATCCACCTTGATCAGCGAGTCGGTCGGCTCGATCGCGCGGTCGCCGAAGATCGACTTGGCGATCTCCTGCCACCGCGCGCCGCGCTCGGCATCGGTGTCGGAAGCGCCGGCGGCCAGGGCCGGCCCGGCGAGCAGGAGGGCCAGGACGGCCGGGGCAGCGGCTTGGAGAAGCGTCTTCATCGGGTGTCTCCTCGCGATCGGTTGGTTTTGGCGATCAAGTGTTTGGGCTGAGATGGCGTCGTGCCTAGTCCCACTCAAGTTCCTTGTAGGCCACGATTACGTTGCGGCCGTTGTAGGTGTCGAACAGGGCCCAGTTGTCGCGTTCGGATCGTGCGACCGTATCGACGGCCTTCTCGATCGGCACGTCAGCCGCGATGGCCTTGCGGGTCTCGTCGCGCAGCGTCGTGAGGTAGCGCGCCAGATCCGCGACGGCCGGTGCGAAGTCGACCGCCGCCGGCCCGTGCCCCGGCACGGCCCTGGCGGCACCGATGGCCTTGAGCGCCTCGATCTCCTTGAGCCAGCCGTTGAGGTTGCCGTCGACGCTCGGGATCCGGTTGACGAAGAGCAGGTCGGCCGGGAACAGCAGGCCGCTTCCCGTATCCAGCATCGAGAGGTCGCTGGTCGTATGCGCCGGCCCGTGCGCCCTGAAGCGAAGCACCCGGTCGCCGAGGTCGATCTCCGCCCCGTCCTTGACTGCCTGCGTCGGGTAAACCACCGGCCCTGTCCGGTCGGCGCCGAGGATGTCCGCGAGCCGCTGGCGATAGAACTCGCCCCGCGCATCGAGGGCCTCGTGCAGGCCGTGATGACCGATGAAGTTCGGCTTGTCCTCCAGGAAGGCGCCGGCACCGAAGGCGTGGTCGGGGTGGACGTGCGTGATAACCACGTGCCGGATCGGCTTGTCCGTGCGCTTGGCGATCTCGGCACGCAGCCATTGCCCGTCCGCGAGGCTGCCGCCGGACTCGGTCACCAGCACGCCGTCCCGACCGATGATGAAGCCGATGTTGGCGATGGCATCGAGGTTCTGGGGCGTCGCCTCCTCGTGCGGTCCGCGCCGGATGAAGACCCCCGTGGCAACCTCGTCGAGCGCGAAGGCTTCCGCGGCACGCCCCAGCACGGGGAGGCAGCAGAGGCACAGGCCGCCGAACAGGCTCTCCCGGCGGGTGAGCCGGCGCGAAGCCGATACGCTGGTGCCGGCGCTGAACGCCCGCATGCCGAAACCTCCCAGATCTTGTTCCAACCATCTAGTAGGTAGATTTTTAGTGCGTCAAGTGGCAAGGAAGCCGACGAGTTCCACGTTTACGTGAGCCGGCGCGAGCGAGCCGAGGCGATGAGAGACACCCGTTCCGAACTGCTGATGCAAGCCGAGGCGCTCGTGCGGGGCCGCGGCTACTCGGGCTTCAGCTACGCCGACCTCGCCGAGGCCGTGGGCATCCGCAAGGCGAGCATCCACCACCATTTCCCCACGAAGGCGGATCTCGGCCTCGCCCTCGTCGCTGCCTACGAGGCTCGCTACGACGACGCCCTCGCGGCGATCCGCGCCGAGCACGCAAACGGGATCGCGCGGATCGATGCTTACGGGCGCCTCTATCTTGGCGGCGTGGAGCAAAATCTCGGCTGCCTGTGCGCGGCCCTCGCCACCGAGGGCGATGCCCTGCCGGAGAGCCTGCGGGCGGCCATCGTCCGCTTCTTCGAGCGCCACCTCGTCTGGCTGGAGGCGGTGCTCGTCGAGGGACAGGCGGACGGAAGCATCCGGAAAGGGCTCGATCCCGTCGCGCAGGCCCGCCTCGTCGTCGCTACGTTGGAGGGGGCGCTTCTGCTGGAGCGGCTGCTCGCCGGGCCCGCGGGGTTTTCGCGCACGCTCGACGCACTGACGGCGAGCCTGCGGTGAGCGTGTCTCAGCGTTCGACAGCTGCAGCCCGGAACCGTTCAAATCCCTGCGCGCGCAAGGTGCAGGCCGGGCAGGTACCGCAGCCGTGGCCCCAGGGATGGCGCTCGCCACGCTCGCCGAGGTAGCAGGTGTGGCTCTCCGCCACGATGAGGTCGACGAGCGGCGTGCCCCCGAGCGATTCGGCGAGGCGCCAGGTCTCGGCCTTGTCGAGCCACATCAGCGGAGTGTGCAGCACGAAGCGGCGCTCCATGCCGAGGTTGAGTGCGACCTGCAGGGCCTTGATGGTGTCGTCCCGGCAGTCCGGGTAGCCCGAGTAGTCCGTCTCGCACATGCCGCCCACCACGTGGCGCAGGCCCCGCCGGTAGGCGAGGGCCGCCGCGAAGGTGAGGAAGACGAGGTTGCGCCCGGGCACGAAGGTGTTCGGCAGGCCGCTGGCGCCGAGGGTGATCTCGGTGTCGCGGGTCAGGGCCGTCTCGGAGACCGCGCCGAGGGCGGCGAGATCGAGGGTGTGATCCTCGCCGAGCCGGCGTGCCCAGTCGGGCCGGATGCGGCGCACGCCGTCGCGGAGCGCGGCGCGGCAATCGAGTTCGACCCGGTGACGCTGGCCGTAATCGAAGCCCAGCGTCTCCACGCGCGGGTAGCGGTCGAGCGCCCAGGCCAGGCAGGTGGCGGAGTCCTGGCCGCCCGAGAACAGGACCAGCGCACCGTCGTCCATCGCGTCAATCGCCCTCGTATTCGGCCCAGGACATCGGCGTCTCGTAGACCCTGACGGAGGAGAGGCCCGGCAGCACCGGCTTCGCCCGATGCCAGATCCAGGCCGCGATGTGCTCCGCGGTCGGATTCTCCAGCCCCTCGATCTCGTTGAGGCAATGGTGGTCGAGGCGCTCCAGCAGCGGCGCGAAGGCGCTCTCGACGTCGTAGAAGTCCACGACCCAGCCGCTGTCGCGGTCGACGCCGCCCGAGATGGTCAGCTCGACCCGGTAGGAGTGGCCGTGCATGCGGTGGCAGCGGTGGCTCGCGGGCACGTTCGGCAGCCGGTGGGCCGCCTCGAAGGTGAAGGCTTGGGTGATCTTCATGGTGGGCACTCGCGCGGCCGGCCATCCGTCATGGGATGCCGATCATCTTGTGGGTCTGGAGCGAGAGGCGCCAGCGGGCATCCGCCCGGCAATAGGCGATGGCCGCGGCGAGGTTGGCGGCCTGCTCCGGCCCGTCCATGGGCTGGAGAAAGCGGTTCGCGAAGGGCAGCGCCGCGAGGTCGGCAGGGTCGAGGCCGGCCTGGGGGAAGACGAGCTTCAGCTCGTGGCCGGAGCGCTGCACGAGGGGGTTGCCGGCCTTCGGGCTCACGCAGATCCAGTCGAGCCCGTCGGGCGCAGGTAGCGTGCCGTTGGTCTCGACGGCGGCGGCGAAGCCGCGGGCGCGTACGGCTGCGATCAGCGCCGCGTCGAGCTGAAGGAGCGGCTCGCCCCCGGTGAAGACCACGAAGCGGCCCTGTCCACCGCCCGACCAGGTGCGAGCGATCGCGGCCGCGAGGTCGTCGGCCGTGGCGAAGCGCCCGCCGCCGTCCCCGTTCAGGCCAACGAAGTCGGTGTCGCAGAAGCGGCAGGCCGCCGACGCCCTGTCCTCCTCGCGGCCCGACCAGAGGTTGCAGCCCGCGAAGCGGCAGAACACCGCCGCGCGTCCGGCCTGGGCGCCCTCGCCCTGCAGCGTGTGGAAGAGTTCCTTGACCGCGTACGCCATCGTTCCGGCGCGCCGGGACCGGCGCCTGCAACCATCGACCTGGGATGAGATGTCCCGCTCACATAGGCGCTCGCGCCGCGAAACGCCACCGGGCGCGCCCGGCAGCGACGAGGCCCGGCCATCCTCTCGCCACGGTGCGGGCCCAAGGCAGGATCCACGTCATGCACCGCGGTTCGAGCTGCGCGGACTCGCCGAAGCTCGGCCGTTGACCTACAACCTGCCGGGACGGGGATCGGGACCGTCCCAGCACCGCCGCGGCGCACCACCCATTGAGTCGGGCCTGATGTCCAATCCCTTCGTGAGGCGCTTCACCCTCGGTCTCGCCGCCCTCGCGGCCCTGCTGGGCGCGGGTGCTGCCCAGGCCGTGACCGCCCCGGTCCTGGTCGTCGACGTCGATTCCGGCAAGGTCATCTACGGTCAGGCGGCCACCGACCCGTGGTATCCCGCATCCATCACCAAGCTGATGACGACCTACGTCGCCCTCGACCTAGTGCGGCAGGGCCGCGTCTCCCTCGACTCCCTGATCACCATCACGCCGGCGGCAGCCGCCGAGCCGCCCTCGAAGATGGGGTTCAAGGCCGGCACCCAGCTGACCCTCGACAACGCCCTCAAGATCATCATGGTCAAGTCGGCCAACGACGTGGCCTGGGCGATCGGAGAGAGCCTCGGCGGCTCCATCGAGGGCTTCGCGGACCTGATGAACCAGACGGCCCGCCGCATCGGCATGCGCGAGAGCCGCTGGTTCAACCCGAACGGCCTGCCGGATGCCCGGCAATGGACCTCCGCCCGCGACATGGCGATCCTCGGCCGGGCGCTGATCCGGGACTTCCCCGACAGCCAGGGTCTGTTCTCGATCTCCGCGATCCAGTTCGGCCGCGCCGTGATGGCGAACCACAACGGCCTGCTCGGGCGCTACGCCGGCGCCGACGGCATGAAGACCGGTTTCATCTGCTCCGGCGGGTTCAACGTGGTGGCGAGCGCCACCCGGAACGGCCGCCGACTCCTCACCATCGTGATGGGTCAGCCGAGCGCCCGCGAGCGCGACCTCAAGGCCGCGGACCTGTTCGATTACGGCTTCTCGCAAACGGCGGGCTGGACGAGCCAGAGCCTCGATGCGCTGCCGGCGTCGAGCGCCGGCGAGGCCCCGGACATGCGGCCCTACATCTGCGACAAGCGCAAGCCGATGCCGGTGGACGAGGGTCAGAGCGCCATCACGGCGAGCGCACCGGCGGCGGGCGCCAGCGCCGACAACGCCAACGCGCAGCTTATGGGTGCCTCGGCGCCCGCGTCATCCGCTCTCGCCTTCGCGACCCTCAACAGCGCGGCGCTGCGCACCCGCGCGCTGCCGCCGCGAGCGCCCCTGCAGCCCGTGCTCGTCTGGATCGGCCGCGATCCCGCCGAGGGACAGACCCTGCTCAACGAGCAGGCGGAGGCCGAGAAGGCGGCGGCCGCCCAGGCCCGGCAGGCCAAGCTGGAGGCCGCAAAGGCCAAGCGCGAGGCGGCCCGTCAGGCGAAGGCAGAGGCGGCCGCCAAGCGGACCGAAGCCCGCGCTACCGCTCCCGCTCCGCAAAAGCCCGCGTCCAAGGTTGCAGCGAAGCCGGCCCCGAAGGCCACGCACGCGGCCGTGCCGAAGGCCGCCACCGCCTACACGGCCGCGAACGCGGATCCGATCTCGCCCAAGGCGGGCGCGGCCAAGGGCGCATCGGCCAAGGTTGCACCCAAGGCCGCGCCTCGGGTCGCCCAGAAGCCCCCCGCCAAAGCACCGGCCCGAAAGGCGCAGGCGGCGGAGTAAGGCGCGCGCGGGTGACAGGCCGGCGGCGGATGCTTAGGTGCGCCGCATGACCCAGGATCTGCGCCGCCCCGAGCCGATACCCCTCACCGTCCTCACCGGCTTCCTTGGCGCCGGCAAGACGACCCTGCTCAACCGGCTGCTCAGGGACGAGGCGCTCGCCGACACCGTCGTCATCGTCAACGAGTTCGGCGAGATCGGTCTCGATCACGTGCTGATCGAGAAGGTCGACGAGGACATGATCCTGCTCGGCGCCGGGTGCCTCTGCTGCACGGTGCGGGGGGACCTGATCGCCACCCTCGAGGACCTCCTACGCAAGCGCGACAACGGCCGCATCCGGCCGTTCCGCCGCGTCGTTATCGAGACCACCGGGCTCGCCGACCCGGCTCCGATCCTGCACGCGCTAATCTACCACCCCTACCTCGTCCTGCGCTTCCGGCTACAGGGCGTGATCGCCGTCGTCGATGCGGTGAACGGGCTGGCGAGCCTGGATGCGCACCCGGAAGCGCTTCGGCAGGTCGCGGTAGCCGACCGGATCGTGCTGACGAAAGCCGATCTCGCATCGGACCTGGAACCCCTCAGGGCACGGCTGCGCGGGCTCAATCCGGCTGCTCCGATCGATCCGCCGGATGTCCCCGGCGCGACACTCCTCGGCGGCTTCTTCGGCCTCGACGGCAAGGCCGGCGACGTTCGGGCGTGGCTCAGCGCCGAGGCCGCCTCGGAGGGTCACCACCCCGGCGACGTGAACCGGCACGACGCGAGCATCCGGGCTTTCGCCCTCACGCACGACGCACCGGTGCCGCAGGCGGCGCTCGACATGTTCCTCGACCTCCTGCGCTCCGCGCACGGACCCAAGCTGCTGCGCCTGAAAGGGCTCGTCGCGCTCGCCGAGGATCCCGAGCGGCCGCTCGTCCTCCACGGCGTGCAGCACGTCATCCACGCCCCCGCGACGCTCCAGGCATGGCCCGACGAGGACCGCCGCTCGCGTCTCGTCCTGATCGTGCGTGATCTCGACCCGGACTTCGTGATGCGCTTGTGGGATGCGTTCCTCGGGAGGCCGCGCCTCGATGCGCCCGACGCTGCCGCGCTGACGAACAATCCCCTGGCGATCCCGGGCACCTGAAGGACGGCACCGCTCTTGAAGCGAGGCGCCTGTCCGGCGCCGACGGGGCGTCGCCGTGTCCCGGATCGGGACAATCGCCGCGATACGGGACCCAAACGGATGGCGCATCGTCTCAGGCTGATCGAGGGCGGCCGAAAGGAGCCGCCGGTTCGCGCCGAGCATGCGCCGGAGCGTCCGCGCCTCACCCTGGTTCCGCCCGCGGCCATCCCAGCGCGCAACATTGTCTGCGTCCGCCGCGCGTCGGCGGGCTGAGCGCTACTCGTCCTCGCCGAACCGATTGGCGAGAAGGGCCTCGATCGCGTCGAGCGCCGCCTCCGCGTCGGAGCCGACGGCGGTCACCGCCACGGAGGTCCCCTGGGCCGCGCCGAGGGTGAGGAGGCCCATGATCGAGCGGCCGCCCACGGTCTCGCCCGAACGCGTCACGGTCACGGCGGCGTCGAAGCGCTCGACGGTCTGAACGAACTTGGCTGATGCTCTCGCGTGCAGGCCGCGCCGGTTGATGATCGGCAGGATCCGCAGCACGCCTCCTTCGGGAACCGGCGGGGGCGGATCGTCGTCGTAGGGCTCGCTCATCGGGCTGTGGCGCTTCCTCGGTCTGCGGTCCGGCGGACTTTGCGCCCGTGCCGGCCGTCACCGTGCGTAATCAATCCCGCGGCGGGACGGAAGGCAGGTGCCGAGCTTACTTTCCAGCGAGAACGCGGGAGGCCACGTTGATGTACTTCCGCCCGGCCTCCTGCGCGTGGAGGACGGCGTCGCCGAGGCTCTCCTCGTCGCGCACGCTGGCAAGCTTGATGAGCATCGGAAGGTTGATGCCGGCGACCACCTCGACGGCGCCGCCGTTCATACAGGACAGGGCAAGATTGGACGGCGTGCCGCCGAACATGTCCGTGAGCACGACCACGCCGTTTCCGGTGTTGACCCGGCAGACCGCGGCCATGATGTCCCGGCGGCGCAGCTCCATGTCGTCCTCGGGACCGATCGTGATGGTCTCGATCTGATCCTGCGGGCCAACCACGTGCTCAAGCGCGGCCTTGAATTCGGTCGCGAGCAGTCCGTGGGTGACGAGCACCATTCCAATCATCGACGCGATTTCCGACGCCCTGTGAGCGGAGCCGCCATTTTGTGCACCGCACGGTGATGCGCAAGGCGGTCGCGACGTTTTGCTCGAAACGACATCACGATCATGACACGCCGAAGGGAACTCCGCTACCGGGCGGGACTTGGCGCGCGGTCTCGGGCGCAAGGTGCGGCCATGCTGCAACGCCGAGCTTCGTCAGGATCAAAGACGCGGCCACGCCCGACTCGACGTGGCGCGTCTCGAAGAGGAGCCTGGGCAGGGCGATGCCCAGGATATCGGCAGGTCCGGACGTCTCCGGCAGCCGCGGCAGAACCGCAACGAGATCCACCACGAGGCGCAGCACCGCCGCTGGCTCGAACGCGACGGCTTCGAGGCCGACGCCGCGAACCTCGATTTGTCCGCTGATGACCGGGTGGGGCCGGGCGACGACGCGATCGTTCCAGCGGGTGAGCCGGATCCGGTCGTCGCCGACGAGCGCCGCGCCGCGGTCCGCCGCGCGGTCGAGGAGGCTGAGAGCGAGGGCGGTCTTGCCCACGCCGGCCTGCCCGCGAATCAGGACGCCCGCCTCTCCGACGGCGAGGCAGGTGGCATGACAGGTGGCATGGACAGTTTCGGCAGGCCGGGCGGTGCGGACTGCCACGCCCTCAGGCCGCCGCGGCGAGCTGCCGGGGGGCAGCCGGCAGGCGCACGATGAAGCGCGCGCCCCGCACCGTCGGCTCGCCGTCCTCGTCGGCCGGGCCCGGGCGGTTCTCGGCGCGGATGGAGCCCCGATGGGCCTGGACGATCTGCCGGGAAATCGACAGGCCGAGGCCGGAATTCTGGCCGAAGCCCTGCTCGGGCCTGTCGGTGTAGAAGCGCTCGAAGATCCGCTCCAGGGCGTGCTCGGGAATCCCCGGGCCCTCGTCCTCGCAGACGAGCTCCACCTCGCCCCGGACCCGCCGAAGGGCGATCCGCACCTTGGCGTCAGCCGGGGAGAAGGAGCGGGCGTTGTCCACAAGGTTGTTGACGACCTGTCCGAGGCGGCTGTCGTGGCCGATGATCGCGAACGGGTTCTCCTGGTCGGATCCCGGCGCCTCGACGTCTAGGAGGATCGCCGCGTCCTTCGGGCGCCGTCGCTCGTTGGCCACCGACACCACCGTCGTGAGCAGCTTGCGCATGTCGACCCGCCGCGCCTCGGCCCGGGCGAGCTCGGCGTCGAGGCGCGACGCGTCGGCGATGTCGCTGATGAGGCGGTCGAGGCGCTTCACGTCGTGCTGGATGATCTGCATCAACCGGCCGCGCGACTCGTCGGTCTTGGCAAGGGGTAGCGTCTCGACGGCGCTGCGCAGGGAGGTCAGCGGGTTCTTCAGTTCGTGGCTGACGTCGGCCGCGAAGCTCTCGATGGCGTCGATGCGCCGGTAGAGCGCCTGCGTCATGTCCCGCAGCGCGCCCGAGAGGTGGCCGATCTCGTCCGTGCGCCGGGTGAAGTCCGGGATCTCCTCGCGGGTCTTGATCCCCATCCGGACCTTCTCGGCGGCCTCCGCGAGGCGGCGGACCGGGCCCGCGATGGCGCCCGCGAGCAGGATCGACAGCACCACCATCACGAGGGCCGCGACGACGAAGACCTGCACGAGGCCGAAGCGCTCGGAGGCGATCACCCGGTCGATCTGGTCGCCCTGCGTCGAGAGCATCAAGGCGCCCCGCACCGTGCCGGCCCGCTGGATCGGGACCGCGACCGACACCAGGGTCTCCCCGCCCTCGTTGCGGCGCACGATGGTGCCGCGGGCGCCGCCCAGGGCCGTCTGCACCTCCCGCAGCGAATGGCCGTTGGTGGGGCCGACCTCCTCGTGGACAGTCTTGCGCTCGCCGAGGACCCGCGTCTGGATCCAGTCCGTCAGCCGCTCCAGGGCGTTCGGTTTCATCGGCTTCGCGGTCGCGGGTTCCGGTCGGTTGCCGTCCTGGCGGTTGAAGAGGGAGCGGGTGTCGAACAGGAGGCCCCCCTCCTGATCATAGACCCGCGCCCGGTTGCCGGTCGGGGTCACGAGCCTCCGCAGCAGGGGAGCGACCCGCTCGGGGTTGAGGGAGAAGGCGAGGGGCGAGGGGTCCTCCTCGGCGGCCGCGTTCTCGCCCGCCTGCAGCTGGAGGAGCTTGTCCGGGTCGATCCGGATCGCGTCCGTGTCGACCGAGGCCGAGGACGCGATGGCGCCCGCAATGATCTCGCCCTGGATCAGCAGGCTCTGCACACGTGCCTGGATCAGGCCCTGGCGGAACTGGTTCAGGTAGAGGAACCCGAGGAGGAGCGCGAACAGGCCGACGAGGTTCAGGACGACGATGCGCCGGGTCAGGCTCGACGAGGCGCGCTGGCCGACCGCGCGCCAGAGGTCGCGCGGCCACCTGAGAGGACCGCCGTGCGGGGCTTCGTCGGTTTCGGCAGGCACGGCGTTCCTGGGCGCGAAGGAGGATCGAGGCAAGGCCGGCGACCCCGAGCGTCAGCTCTCCTTGAAGCGGTAGCCGACGCCGTAGAGCGTCTCGATCATGTCGAAGCTCGTGTCCACCACCTTGAACTTCTTGCGCAGGCGCTTGATGTGGCTGTCGATAGTGCGGTCGTCCACGTAGACCTGATCGTCGTAGGCCGCGTCCATCAAGGCGTTCCGGCTCTTCACGACGCCGGGCCGGTGGGCGAGCGCCTGGAGGATCAGGAACTCGGTGACGGTGAGCGTCACCGCCTCGCCCTTCCAGGTGCAGGTATGGCGCTCCGGGTCCATCATCAGCATGCCGCGCTCCAGGGAGCGGGCGGCCGCGTCGGCCTCACGCGCGGCGGCGCCGGGCCCGTCCTTGGGCGCGAAGCGGCGCAGCACCGCCTTGACGCGCTCCACCAGGAGGCGCTGCGAGAACGGCTTATGGATGAAGTCGTCGGCCCCCATCTTCAGGCCGAACAGTTCATCGATCTCCTCGTCCTTCGAGGTGAGGAAGATCACCGGCAGGTCCGATTTCTGCCGCAGCCGCCGCAGAAGCTCCATCCCGTCCATGCGCGGCATCTTGATGTCGAAGATCGCGAGGTCCGGCGGCGAGTGCTTCAGGCCGTCGAGGGCCGAGGCGCCGTCCGTGTAGGTCTGGATCCGGTACCCCTCGGTCTCGAGCGCGATCGAGACGGAGGTGAGGATGTTGCGGTCGTCGTCGACGAGGGCGATGGTCGGCATGCGCGGTCCTTGACTGGCGAAGACGGATGCGAGCCTCGCACGGCCCGCCCCGCCTCCGGCCCCATCGGGGCGGCCAATGACGCGAACGCGACCTCGCAGGGCGCGGGGCCGGTGTCGCGCGGAAAGGTTGGAGCTTTAAATCTATCGTTCGAAAAAAGCGAGCGCCCGGCGTAGCTTGGCCGTAAGCGGCCAACAGGTCGCGGGTCGGACGCCTCGCGCGCAGGCGTCCCCTGCCGCTATGTTCATCCCCTGGACGCGATCGGCGGGGAGGACCGGATGGGCGAGAACGAGACCGGACGGGGGCCCGCGCGACCCCTGCCCGCGGCGGAAGCGCCCTTCGACGCGATCGGCCTCGCCCGCCAGCTCCTCCGCGGCATCCGATCCGGCGCGTTGGCGACCCTCGACGCCGAGAGCGGTACCGCCTTCGCCTCGCTCGTCACAATCGCGACCGATGCCGATGGGACGCCGCTGATGCTGCTCTCCCGCCTGTCCGGCCACACCCGCAACCTCGATGCCGATCCCCGCTGCTCGCTCCTGTTCAGCGCCACCGGCAAGGGCGATCCGCTGGCGCACCCTCGCCTCACCGTGGTGGGGCGCGCCGCCCGCACCGACGAGCCGCGCATCCGCGAGCGCTTCCTCGCCCGTCACCCGAAAGCGAAGCTCTACGCTGACTTCCCCGACTTCGGCTTCTTCGCCCTGGCGCCGGATTCCGGCCACCTCAACGGCGGATTCGCCAAGGCCGCGACCCTGACGCGCGACGAGCTTCTCCTCGATCTGGCCGGCGCCGAGGCGATGGTGGCCGGCGAGCGCGGCGCCATCGAGCACATGAACGCGGACCACGCGGATGCACTGGCACTCTACGCCCGCGCCGAGGGGGAGGGCGCCTGGCGGCTCACGGGCCTCGACCCCGAGGGGCTCGACCTGATGGCCGGCGACCGCACAGCCCGGGTCGTCTACCCGAGCCCGGTGCGGGACATGGGTGCGCTTCGCAAGGTTCTGGTCCAGATGGCGACCGCGGCCCGCGCGGAGGGCTGAGGCGCCCGCGCTTGGCGGGCCGGAGCCGCGCTGCTATCTGCACGGCCAAAGCTTCCCGACATCACACGGTGCGCTCCGCCTCGCGGCCGAGGTCGGCCGCACCGGAGACCCGTGCCGATGACCGCGTCACCGATCCCCAACATCCGCAACTTCTCGATCGTCGCCCACATCGACCACGGCAAGTCGACGCTCGCCGACCGCCTGATCCAGGCGACCGGCACCGTGGCGCTGCGGGACATGAGCGAGCAGATGCTCGACTCGATGGACATCGAGCGCGAGCGCGGCATCACCATCAAGGCCAACACCGTCCGCCTCGAGTACAAGGCCGAAGACGGCCAGGACTACGTCCTCAACCTGATGGACACGCCCGGCCACGTCGACTTCGCCTACGAGGTCTCGCGCTCGCTCGCCGCCTGCGAGGGGTCGCTCCTCGTGGTCGACGCCTCCCAGGGCGTCGAGGCGCAGACGCTCGCCAACGTCTACCAGGCGCTCGACGCCAACCACGAGATCGTACCCGTCCTCAACAAGATCGACCTGCCCGCGGCCGAGCCCGACCGGATCAAGGAGCAGATCGAGGAGGTGATCGGCATCGACGCCTCCGAGGCGGTGCCGATCTCGGCCAAGACCGGCCTCAACATCGAGGCCGTGCTGGAGGCGATCGTGACGCGCCTGCCTCCTCCGAAGGGTGATCGGCAGGCCCCCCTCAAGGCACTCCTCGTCGACAGCTGGTACGACGTCTACCTCGGCGTCGTCGTGCTCGTGCGCATCGTCGACGGCGTGCTCAAGAAGGGCATGACGATCCGGATGATGGGCGCGGACGCCGTCTACGGCGTCGACCGGATCGGGGTGTTCCGGCCCAAGATGGCCGATATCAGCGAGCTCGGCCCCGGCGAGGTCGGCTTCCTCACCGCCTCGATCAAGGAGGTCGCCGACACCCGCGTCGGCGACACCATCACGGAGGACAAGCGCCCGACGAGCGGGATGCTGGCGGGCTTCAAGGACGTGCAGGCGGTGGTGTTCTGCGGCCTGTTCCCGGTCGATGCCGCCGAGTTCGAGAACCTCCGCTCGGCCATGGGCAAGCTCCGTCTCAACGATGCGAGCTTCTCCTACGAGATGGAGACGAGCGCGGCGCTCGGCTTCGGCTTCCGCTGCGGCTTCCTCGGCCTCCTCCACCTCGAGATCATCCAGGAACGGCTGGAGCGCGAGTTCAACCTCGACCTGATCTCGACGGCCCCCTCCGTCGTCTATCGCCTGCTGATGCGCGACGGCGAACTGAAGGAGCTGCACAACCCGGCGGACATGCCGGACGTGATGAAGATCGAGACGATCGAGGAGCCGTGGATCCGGGCGACGATCCTCACGCCCGACGAGTACCTCGGCGGCGTGCTCAAGCTCTGCCAGGACCGGCGCGGCATCCAGATCGACCTGAACTACGTCGGCAAGCGCGCCATGGTCGTCTACGACCTGCCGCTCAACGAGGTGGTGTTCGATTTCTACGACCGCCTGAAGTCGATCTCGAAGGGCTACGCCTCGTTCGACTACCACGTCTCCGACTACCGCGAGGGCGACCTCGTGAAGATGTCGCTCCTCGTCAATGCCGAGCCCGTGGACGCCCTGTCGATGCTCGTCCACCGCACCCGCGCCGAGTCGCGCGGGCGCGCCATGTGCGAGAAGCTGAAGGACCTGATCCCCCGCCACCTGTTCCAGATCCCCGTCCAGGCGGCGATCGGCGGCAAGATCATCGCCCGCGAGACGATCCGAGCGCTGTCGAAGGACGTCACCGCCAAGTGCTACGGCGGCGACATCTCCCGCAAGCGCAAGCTCCTCGACAAGCAGAAGGAGGGCAAGAAGCGCATGCGCCAGTTCGGCCGCGTGGAGATCCCGCAGGAAGCCTTCATCGCCGCCCTCAAGATGGACGACTGAGCGCGACCTGGGTTGACGCGCCCGCGCGACGGCGCATCCTCGGCGCCGCGCGGGAGGCGCTCCCATGGACGACTGGAAAGCCGACCTTCATCGCCAGTTGCGCGCGATCGACATCGCCACGGGGGAGGCGGCCGGTGCCTGCCTGCCGGACCTTCTCGGGCGCCTGCGCCGTTACGAGGCGCGACCGGCCCGGAACCCGCTCCTCGCGCTCTATCGCCGCTGGCGCATTCGCCGCCTGAGCCTCGCCGTCGCGGAGGCCCGCTGGCACGTCGAGCAGGGCCGGCTGGCGCGACGGTCGTGGATCGCAAGCGGCCCGACGGGCTCCTGACGCCCTTAGGGGACGGCCCGGCAGGGCGGAGGTCGACCAGAGTGGGAGTAGCCCTCCCCCCCGCCTTGCCTATAATGCGCGCATCGGAATTCCGGCACGAGCGCACGCATGACCTCCCGCATCCCCGACTTCGCCACGATCGCCTACGCGCCTGAGGCGGTGGCGGCGGGCGTGCCGCCGGCCGGCGAGCCCTGGATGACTCCCGAGGGGATCCCCGTGAAGGGCCGGTACGGCCCCGGGGACCGGGAGGGTCTGGAGTTCCTGAACACCTATCCGGGACTCGCGCCGTTCCTGCGCGGGCCCTACCCGACCATGTACGTCACCCAGCCCTGGACGATCCGGCAATATGCCGGCTTCTCGACGGCCGAGGATTCGAACGCCTTCTACCGGCGCAACCTCGCGGCCGGGCAGAAGGGCCTCTCGGTGGCGTTCGACCTCGCCACCCACCGCGGCTACGATTCGGACCATCCGCGCGTGTCCGGCGACGTCGGCATGGCGGGTGTCGCGATCGACTCGATCTACGACATGCGCACGCTCTTCTCCGGCATCCCGCTCGACGAGATGACGGTGTCGATGACGATGAACGGCGCGGTGCTGCCGATCCTCGCGCTCTACATCGTGGCCGCCGAGGAGCAGGGCGTGCCGCCGGGCAAGCTCGCCGGAACGATTCAGAACGACATCCTCAAGGAGTTCATGGTCCGCAACACCTACATCTATCCCCCGAAGGGATCGATGCGGATCATCTCGGACATCTTCGCCTACACCTCGGCGAACATGCCGAAGTTCAATTCCATCTCGATCTCCGGCTACCACATGCAGGAGGCCGGGGCGACGAACGACCTGGAGCTCGCCTACACGCTCGCCGACGGCGTCGAGTACATCAAGGCGGGTCTCGCGGCCGGCCTGACGATCGACCAGTTCGCGCCGCGCCTGTCGTTCTTCTGGGCGATCTCGACGAACTTCTTCATGGAGGTCGCCAAGATGCGGGCTGCGCGCCTGATCTGGGCCAAGCTCGTGAAGGGGTTCGATCCGAAGTCCGACAAGTCGCTGCCGCTGCGTACCCACTCGCAGACGAGCGGATGGTCGCTCACCGCGCAGGACGTGTTCAACAACGTCACCCGCACCTGCATCGAGGCGATGGCGGCGACGCAGGGGGGCACGCAGTCGCTCCACACCAACGCGCTCGACGAGGCGCTGGCGCTGCCGACCGACTTCTCCGCGCGCATCGCCCGCAACACGCAGCTCTTCCTCCAGCAGGAGAGCGGCACCACCCGGATCGTCGACCCATGGGGCGGCTCCTACTACGTGGAGCGGCTCACCGCCGACATCGTGGCCCGCGCCTGGGAGCACATCCGCGAGGTGGACGAGCTCGGCGGAATGGCCAAGGCCATCGAGGCCGGCATCCCGAAGCTCCGCATCGAGGAGGCGGCGGCCCGCGCGCAGGCCCGGATCGATTCCGGCCGCCAGACCATCGTCGGCGTCAACAAGTTCAAGCCCGACGACGAGATGAAGATCGAGCTCCTGCGCGTCGACAACGGCAACGTCCGCACCCTGCAGATCGACAAGCTCAAGCGCCTGCGCTCCGAGCGCGACGAGGCCGAGGTGGAACGCCGCCTCGCCGCGCTGACGAAGGCCGCGGACGGGGAGGGCAACCTCCTGGCGCTCGCGGTCGACGCGGCGCGCGCCAAGGCGACGGTCGGGGAGATCTCGGAGGCGCTGGAGAAGGCCTGGGGTCGGCACCGGGCGGAGATCCGCTCGATCTCGGGCGTCTACAAGCGGGAGGTGGGTGGCATGTCGCCGGTGGTTGAGCAGGTGCGCGGGCTCGTGGAGGCCTTCGAGGAGAGCGACGGCCGCAGGCCCCGCATCCTCGTTGCGAAGATGGGCCAGGACGGGCACGACCGCGGCCAGAAGGTGATCGCCTCGGCCTTCGCCGATCTCGGCTTCGACGTCGACATCGGGCCGCTCTTCGCGACGCCCGCCGAGGCTGCGCGTCAGGCCGTGGAGAACGACGTGCACATCGTCGGCGTCTCCTCCCTCGCCGCGGGCCACCTGACCCTCGTTCCCGAGCTGAAGGCGGCGCTCGCGGAGGCTGGCCGCGAGGACGTCATGATCGTGATCGGGGGCGTGATCCCGCCCGGGGATTACGACGCGCTCTACGCCGCCGGCGCCTCGGCGATCTTCCCGCCCGGCACGGTGATTGCTGATGCGGCCGTGAAACTCATCGGCGAACTCAACGAGCGGTTGGGTTATGCCGCGCGTGAGGCCGCCGAATAGCGGCGCGCCCGGAGCAGGAGATGCAGGCGACGATGTCCGAGGGCAAACCCGAGCCGATCGTCCCCGTCATCCTGTGCGGAGGGTCCGGGACCCGGCTGTGGCCGGCCTCCCGGGACAGCATGCCGAAGCAGTTCACCCGCCTGGTGAACGCCGACGCCTCGACCTTCCAGGACACCGCCCGGCGCGTCGCGGATCCCGGCTCGTTCGGGCGCCTGACCGTGCTGACCCACTCGGACGCCCGGTTCATCGTCGCCGAGCAGCTCGCTCAAATCGGTCTGTCGGCCGATATCCTGCTGGAGCCCGAGCGGCGCGACTCCGCCGCGGCGGTGGCGGTCGCCGCCCTGAGCGCGGCCCGGCGGAACCCGCAGGCCATCGTGCTGATCCTCGCCGCCGATCACGTCATCGGCGACCCCGCGGCCTTCGTGGCCGCCGTTGAGGCGGCGGCTGTCGGAGCCCGTGCAGGTTCGATCATGACCCTCGGGGTCGAGCCGACCCGTCCCGCCACCGATTACGGCTACATCCGCCGCGGCCGTTCCCTCGCCGCGGCCCCGAACGCCTACGCGGTGGAGCGCTTCGTCGAGAAGCCGGACGCCGCCGGCGCCGAACGGCTGATCGGCGACGGGGCGCTCTGGAACTCCGGATATTTCCTGTTCCGGGCCGACGTGATGATCGGTGAACTCGAAGCCTACGCGCCGGAGGTGCTCTCCGCCGCGCGCTCCGCGCTCGAGGGCGCCCAGACCGACCTCGATTTCGTCCGCCTCGACGCGGACGCGTTCGGGAGGGCGCCGAAGACCTCGATCGACTACGCCGTGATGGAGCGCACGACCCACGCGGGCGTGCTGCCCGTCTCCTTCCCCTGGTCGGATGTCGGGACCTGGGACGCAGTCTGGCAGGTGCTGGAGCGGGACGGCGCCGGAAACGCCCTGCGCGGCCGGGTCGAGCTGATCGACACCCGCAACAGCCTCGTCCACAGCGAGGGCGAGCACGTCACCGCGGTCGTCGGGCTCGACGACGTCGTGGTGGTCTCGACGCCGGACGCGGTGCTGGTCAGCGCGAAGGCCCATTCGGCGAAGGTGAAGGACCTCGTCGGCGTCCTGCGCGCGAAGGCCTATCCGGAGGCCGACATCCACCGGCGCATGTACCGGCCGTGGGGCTGGTACCAGCGCATCGACATCGGCGAGCGCTTTCAGGTGAAGCGCATCATGGTGACGCCGGGCGGGCGCCTGTCCCTGCAGAAGCACTACCATCGCGCCGAGCACTGGGTCGTGGTTCGCGGGACCGCGGAGGTCACCGTCGACGAGCGGGTGGTGCTCGTGCACGAGAACGAGGCGGTCTATCTGCCGATCGGGTCGATGCACCGGCTCGCAAACCCGGGCAAGATCCCGCTGGAGCTCATCGAGGTCCAGGTCGGCAGCTACACGGGCGAGGACGACATCGTCCGCGTCGAGGACATCTACGGACGCTGAGGCGTCAGCGCGGCATCTCGAAGAACCGGATGTCGAGGGCGCCGAGGGCCAGAAGCGGCGGCGGCACCGCGACCCCGCCGGCCCGTCGGATCCGCTGCACAGCGGCACGGCACGCGCGCGGGTCGGCGGCGTCGGCCGCGGCCTGAGCCTCCGAGGCGATGTCGGCAGGCAGCTTCGGTCCGCTCGCCGGCTGGGCGGTCTTGTCGCCCTCTGGCTTCGTCACCTGGCCGCTCTGCCCCGAATTCTGCTGGGGGGAGCCGCCGCTTGCCGCGGGCTTCGCCGCACCCTTGTCCTCGGCCGGCGCCTGCACGGCGGTGGCCTGGGCCGGCGATGGGGTGCCGGTCTCCTGCGGGCCCGGCGGCTTCAGGAACGCGGCGAGCTCGCGGCAGAGGTCGGCGGGCGGGCCCGCGGCGGCTGCCGGTCCTGCGAGGAGGGCGAGCCCTGCCGCGAGTCCGAAGCGGCCCAGGCGCATCAGGCCGGACGATCGCGCATGATGATCCAGATCGCGTGGATCATGCCCGGGATGCCGAAGCACAGGGTCAGCAGGATATTGAGCAGGAACTGCAGCCCGAACCCGGCGGTGATCAGCACCGCGATGGGCGGCAGGAAGATGGCGAGCAGGATGCGGACGATGTTGGACACGGGGGCTCCCGGAGATGTCGGCTGTTGCGCCCTCAACCGAAGCGGAACCGTTTCCGTTCCGGCCATCGGAGCGCTCAATGCTCGGCGGCGGGCAGGCGGGCGGCGGCCGTGTCGTGGCCGTCCTGATGCAGGACGAGACCCGTGCTGGCCCCGCCGGCCGCGATCGCGAACGAGACCTGGGTGCCGGACAGGCGCAGGAGGTAGCGCCCGCTGCCCTGCGGGACGAGCTCGACGCGAGCTTCGCCCGCCCGCTGAGCGAACAGGCGCCCGCCCTCGCGGGTGACCGCGATCTCCCCGCCCGCCCCGACGCGGTACCGGCCGCAGAGCCGGTCGAGGAAGGCGAAATCGGGTGTCACCGCCCGGCGCCGCTCGGTCGCCTCGGCGAGGGCGCGTGCGTCCGCCTCCCCGATCCGCGTACCGACCTGCTCGGCGCCCTCGCGGTGCAGGACGAGCCCGGTCGGCGCGCCCTCGGGCTCGGTTTCCAGGGTGATGCGGGCGCCGGTGAGCGGCGAGACGAAGGTCCTGTCGCTCTCCGGCCGGAACGGCGTGCCGACCTCCGAGCCCGTGCGGGCGATTAGGACGCCCCCATCCCGCGCCAGCGTCAGAAGTGCGCCGTTGTCGAGGCGATACGAGCCGGCGTAGCGGTCCATGATCTCCGGCTCGAGGACGACGGCCGTCTCCGCCTCGTCTACGCCGAACCAGAGCGCCGCGAGGGCGCGTGCGATGGTCTGGGCCGGGGCGGTCTCGGTGTTGGCGAGCACCAGCACCGTGAGATCGTCGTCCGGGTAGCGGTCCTTGATGGTCAGGAAGCCGGCGAGGTTTCCACCATGCGACCAGAGCCGGTGGCGGTTGGCGGTGCCGATGTACCAGCCGAGCCCGTAGCCGTGGCCGGCATCGTGGAACATGGCGTCGAGGGATGCCGGGCCGACGACCCGCCCGGAGAAGAGTGCGCGGTCCCAGGCATTGAGGTCGTCGACCGTCGAGTAGAAGCCCCCGGCCGCGTAGGGGATGCTGGATGCGAGCGGCGCGGCGTTCCGCCAGCCGCCCCCGGCGTGTCGATAGCCAGAGGCCCGTCGCGGCAGGATCGCGCCGGCATCGTCGTAGCCGGTCTCCGTCATCCCGAGCGGATCGAGGATGCGCTCGCGGACGTAGCGGTCGAAGGGGAGGCCGGAGGCCGCCTCGATGACGAGGCCGAGGAGCACGTAGCCGGTGTTGTCGTAGTCGAAGGCCGTGCCGGGCGGGAACAGCAGCGGCCGGTCGGCCGTGAGGCCGACGATGGCGCGGGGGCTCATCTCGATGCGCTGGATGCGGGCGTAGTAGTCCGGCAGGTTGGTGTAGCTCGGGATGCCCGAGGAATGGGTCAGGAGCATCCGGATCGTGACGGCGCCCCACGTCGCGGGTGCTTCCGCGTAGTAGCGTCCGACGGGATCATCGAGCCCGAGGCGGCCGGCCTCGGCGAGCTGCAGGATCGCGGCGGCGGTGAACTGCTTGGTGATGGAGCCGACCCGGAACCGGGTCTCGGGCGCGTTCGGGATGCTCCACTCGCGGTTGGCGAGGCCGTAGGCCGCCCGGAAGACCGGCTCGCCCCGGTGAGCCACCAGCACCGCACCGGAGAACAGCCCGGCATCCCGGTAAGGGGCGATCAGCGCCTCGGCGCGGTCGGCGTATCCGGGTGGATCCCCGGCGCGGGATGCGCCGGATGCGAGGAGGAGGATCAGAAGCAGGACGATCCGGGTTGCCACGGTGCTGCGGGTCTCCTGTGGGTGCTGCCACGCTCTCGCGGCATTGGGGCCAAACCGCGTCCGCATGGCTCCCACCGGCGGCCGTCACACCGCCGCCGCGAACGGCGCGGAAGAGCCCGGAACGCCCGCCCGACCCGCGTCGAGGATGCCATCCGTGACCGCTCCGCTCCGGCCCAACCCGCCCGAGGGCCAACCCGTCCGCGAGGACGCCGTCGCCCCAGCCGCGCCCGTGCCCTGGACGGGCCCGCGCTTCACGGAGTTCGTGGCCATCGTCGCGCTGATGATGGCGGTCACCGCGATCTCGATCGACAACCTGCTCCCCGCCTTCCCGGTCATCCAGGCCCGGTTCGGGGTAGCCGACGCGAACAGCCTCCAGCTCCTCGTCTACGTCTACATGATCGGCTTCGGCCTCGCGCAGATCGTCTACGGCCCGATCTCGGACGCGCTGGGGCGCCGCCCTGTCCTGCTCGGCAGCCTCGCGATCTACGTGCTGGGCTGCGGCCTCGCGATGGTCGCGCCGTCGTTCGGCTGGCTGCTTGCCGCCCGCGTCATCCAGGGGCTGGGCGCGGCGGGCGGGCGCGTGCTCTCGACGGCGATCGTGCGCGACCGGTTCGCGGGGCGCGAGATGGCGAGCGTCATGTCGCTCATCATGATGGTGTTCCTGATCGTTCCGATGATCGCGCCCGCGATCGGCGGTGCCATGCTGGCGCTGGGCTCCTGGCAGTACGTGTTCGTCTCGATGCTGGCGCTCGCCGGCATCGTCGTCGCGTGGTTCGGCGCGCGGATGCCCGAGACCCTGCACCCCGAGTATCGCCGACCGCTCTCCCTGCCTTCGGTGGGCCGCGCCCTCATGACCACCCTGCGGTGCCGCGTCGCCCTCGGCTACGCCACCGCCCTCGGGCTCCTCACCGGGTGCATCATGGGCTACGTCGGTTCGGCGCAGCAGGTCTTCGACACCGGTCTCTACCGCCTCGGCACGCTGTTCCCCCTGGCCTTCGGGCTCGTGGCCGGCGCCATGGGCGCCGCGACCCTCGTCAATGCCCGCGTGGTGCGCCGCCTCGGCATGCGCCCGCTCTCGCACGCGGGGCTCAGCGCCTTCGTGGCGGTGGCGCTGGTCCAGGTCGGCGTCGGGCTGCACTATCACGGGCATCCGCCGCTCGCCGTGTTCCTCGGCATCCTGGCGCTCAACCAGTTCCTGATCAGCTTCGCGATGCCGAACTTCAACGCCCTGGCGCTCCAGCCGCTCGGCGCCATCGCGGGTACTGCCTCATCCTTCCTCGGCTGCTACACGACGATCCTCGGCGCACTCTGCGGCTTCCTGATCGGGCACGCGTTCGACGGGACGACGCTGCCGATCGCCTGGGGCTACGCCGCGCTCGGCGGTGCATCGCTCGCGGTCGTCGCCTGGACGGAGCGCGGACGGCTGTTCCGCGGCGGCGTTTCCGGTTGAGGACTCGGCAGCCTTAACGGGCTCTTCAGGGCTGCGGGCGAGGGTTGCGGACCGATCGAGCTCGCAACCCGGAGACCCCGCGTGATCGCCCGCGCCCAGGATGGCCTCTTCCTCGCCTCGCGCCTGCTCCTCGCCGCCGCGCTGCTGCCCACCGGCATCGCCCGGGCCCTCAACGTCTCGGGCTTCGCCCTCACGCTCGCCGGCGCGGGTGTGCCGGCCCCGAACGCGGTCGCGACGGCCGCCGTCGTCGTGCAGGTGTTCGGCCCCCTCGCCGTGATCCTCGGCGTGATGCCGCGGATCACCGGCATCGCGCTCGCGGCCTTCGCGGCGGTGATGGCGGGGCTGCTGCACCCCTTCTGGCAGTTCGGCGCCGCGGCCGCGCTCTCCGAGCGCACCCTGTTCCTCGCCGATCTCGGCCTAGCTGGCGGCTACCTGATTCACGCGCTCGCCGGCCCGGGCGCCTGGAGCTGGCAGGGTTGGCGCCGCGCCCTGCCGGGCGCCGCACAGGATGCCCCGCGCGGCAGCAAATCGCCGGCGAAGGCGCCAGCGAAGGCCGCTGCGCCGCGCAAACGATCCGCCCCCGGCCGTCCGGCCCGCGCGGCGGCCTGACGAGGGGCGAGCACCACCACCCGGCAGCGCCACTGGCGGACCCGGGCAGGCCGGCTCTAAGATCCCCGCCGCGCTTCAGGCGCGAGGGGAGCCCGCCCGTGCCGACCTATGCATTCTCCACCGCGAAAGCCCTCACGCCCGAGCAGCGCGCACGGATCGTCGAGAGCGTCACGGCGATCCACCACGTGGAGGCCACCGCCCCACGCTACTTCGTGCAGGTGATTTTCCAGCAGGTCGAGCCCGGCGCGATCTTCATCGGGGGCGAGCCGGCTTCCCGCGATCACGTCTGGGTGCGGGCCGACATCCGGGCCGGGCGGACGAACGAGCAGAAGGCCCGGATGCTCCGGCGCATCATGCGGGAGACGAGCGAGATCCTCGCCATCTCCGAGCAGGACGTGTGGGTCTACATCTCGGACATCCCCGCGCAGGGCGTCCTGGAGTTCGGCAACGTGCTCCCCGAGCCCGGTGGCGAGGAGCAATGGCTCGCGTCGCTGCCCGGCTGGCTGCGGGAGAAACTCGTCCATTCGGCCTGACGTACAAGCCTCGCGCCGTGTCCTCGGAGCTGCGGGTCAGTTCCGCCCGGGCGCCGACGCCGGCCCCGCGGCCGCGACGCGCTTGCCCGACACCTCGGCGCCCGCGTCGGGCGCGAGGCGCAGGAACGCGATGAGCGAGAGGGCCGAGATCAGCGCCACCACCAGGAAGGCCGGGCCGAAATCGACGGCCGCGATGGCGCTTCGCCCGTGCGCGGCCGCGGCCGCTTCGAGCGACAGGGCTCCGAGGGTGACGCCGAGGCTGAGGGAGAGCTGCTGCGCGACGCTCGCGAGGCTGGTCCCGGCGCTCATGTCGCGGGATTCGATGTCGGCGTAGGCGATGGCGTTGACGCAGGTGAACTGCACCGAGCGCAGGCAGCCGCCGAGAAACAGCAGGCCGACGATGAGCCAGTGCGGCGTCTGCGCCGTGAACAGGCCGTTCACCGCGAGGAAGAGCGAGGCCAGCACGGCGTTCGTCACCATCACGGGGCGGAACCCGAAGGTGCGCAGGATGCGAGGGCCCACGACCTTCACGAACATCGCCCCGGCCGCTGCCGCGAAGGTGATCAGGCCCGAGTGCAGCGGATCGAGGCCGAAGCCCACCTGGAGCATCAGGGGCAGCAGGAAAGGGATCGCGCCCGTCCCGATCCGGAAGAAGCTGCCGCCGATGACCGCCGCCCGGAAGGTGGGGTAGCGTAACAGGTCGAGCCGCAGGACCGGGTGCTCCACCCTGCGCGCGTGCAGGAAGTAGACTGGCAGGAGCAGGACGCCGGCGCCGAGGCACGACCAGGACAGCCAGTCCGGCAGCAGGTGCCGTCCCATCGAGGCGAGGCCGAGCATCAGGCTCGCGAGGCCGAGCCCGAGGAGCAGGAAGCCCGGCACGTCGAGGGGCGGCCGCTCGGGCTCGCGGATATCCTCGAAGTAGGCCGTGGCCAGCGCGATGCCGACGAGCCCGATCGGGATGTTGATGAGGAAGATCCAGCGCCAGTCGAGCCAGGTGGTGATGAGGCCGCCGAGCGGCGGCCCCAGGATCGGGCCGATGAGGGCCGGGATCGTCAGGTAGGCCAGCGCCGTGACGAGCTCCGCCTTCGGGACGCTGCGCAGGATCACGAGGCGCCCCACGGGCACCATCATCGCGCCGCCGAGCCCCTGGAGGAAGCGCGCGGCCACGAAGCCCGCCAGCCCGCTCGAGGCCGCGCAGGCGAGCGAGCCCAGCATGAACACCCCGAGCGCCGCCCGGAACACGGTGCGCGCTCCGTAGCGGTCGGCCATCCAGCCGCTGATCGGAATGAAGATCGCGAGGCTGACGAGGTAGGCGGTCAGGGCGAGCTTGAGGGCGATCGGATCCTCGCCGAGGCTTTTCGCGATGGCCGGCAGGGCGGTGGCGATCACCGTGGCGTCGGTGTTCTCCATGAAGAGCGCGGTGGCGACGACGAGGGGGACGATTCGAGAGGAGCGCATGGTTCACCCAAAGCCGCGAGGGCTGCCGCGGTTGCAACGCGCCCCTCGCCGCCGTGTCGCGCCGGACACAGGCAGAAACGAACGGCTGCGCTCGCCCCTCAGGTCACTATCCGGGTACCGGGCCGAACCCTTAAGCTTGCCGCAACGCCGCGGCCTGCCGCGCGCTCGGCTTCGCCGGCGTGCCGCTCGGCCGCGCTCGATGTCAGACCGCGTGAAAGTGACAGCATGCGCCTTCGGCCGGACCACTTCCGCTCACTGCCCCGACGCGCTGCCGCCCTCGCCATCTGCCTGAGCGTCGCGGCCTGCGGAACCGTCGTCCTCAACCAGACCGGCGTGCTGAGCCGCTACGACCGCCTCCAGACCAGCGACGAAGCCACCACCGAGGCCCGGCTCTACGCCGACCAGGCCGCGCTGGCCCGCACCCGCACGGTGCGCATCATCCCGACCACCTTCCCCGAGGCCGTCTCGGGTCCAGGCATCACGGCGGCCCAGCGCAAGCTCGTGGCGAATGCCGCGGATCGGGCCATGTGCTACGAGCTGTCGCTGCGCTACGACGTCGTCTCCGGCCGCGAGGCCGACCTGACGGTGCGCTCCGCCATCACCCACGTCGAGCTGACGGGCCTTCCCGGCGCCGGCGCGACCATCGGGGCATCGGCGGCGATCACCATCGCCGCGCAGCTCGGCGTCGGCTTCGCGGACGCGGTCGGCCGCGTGCCCGTCCCCCGCGTGCCGATCGGTCTCGGCAGCCTGACGGTGGAGGCCGAGGCGCTCGACCGGCGCCGCGAGCAGCGTGCCGCGATGATCTGGGGCGGCGCCGCGAACTCCTTCACGAGCCAGCCGCGCTTCTCGCCGATCAGCGACGCCTACGACCTCGCCGGCGAGTTCGGGCAGGACTTCGGGTTCTACCTCGCCACCGGGCGCGACCCCTTCAAGGCGCCGCTGACGCTGCCGACCTACGACCGCCTGCGCATAACGGTGCTCGGCGAGGCGCCCCTCGACCCGGATTGCGAGGCCTTCGGCCGGGCGCCCGGCATCGACGGCATCCTGGGCGACTATATCGGCCTGCCGCCGGAATTCGGCGACAAGGGCGCCGCCGTCGCCCCGCCCCCGCGGCCCGCGCCCCGCGGGTGACCTGAGCGCCCGCAGGGCTCCCCGGCGCCCGGCGCAGGGCGGACCTGCGGGGAAAACCCGGCCGACGCCCCGCCTTCGCTTTGCGTGCGGGCGACCCCCGTGGTATCGGCCCGTGCCAACCCGCTCACGCGGCAAGCCCTTTTCCCGGGGCTTCCCCGCCCCCAAGGAAGTTGGCACATGGCCCGCATCACCACCGATTCCATCATCGAGGGCCTGACCTTCGATGATGTTCTGCTGCGGCCCGCCGCCTCCTCGGTGATGCCGACCGACGTGAGCGTGGCGACGCGGCTGACCCGGTCGATCCACCTCAACCTGCCGATCCTCGCCTCCGCGATGGACACCGTGACGGAGGCCCCGATGGCCATCGCCATGGCGCAGAACGGGGGCATGGGCGTCATCCACCGCAACCTCGAGCCGCCGGAGCAGGCCGAGCAGGTCCGCCTCGTCAAGAAGTACGAGTCCGGCATGGTGCTGAACCCCATCACCATCCATCCCGACGAGACGCTTGCCGACGCCTTCGAGGTGATGAAGGCGAACCGGATCTCGGGGATTCCCGTGGTGGAGCGCGGCCCGAACGGCTCGCGGGGCAAGCTCGTCGGCATCCTGACGAACCGCGACGTGCGCTTCGCGACGAATGCCGGCCAGCCGGTCGCCGAGCTGATGACGCGGGACCGCCTCATCACCGTGCGCGAGGGCGTGACCCAGGACGAGGCCAAGCGCCTGCTGCACCAGTTCCGCATCGAGAAGCTGCTCGTCGTCGACGACCACTACCGCTGCATCGGCCTCATCACCGTCAAGGACATCGAGAAGCGCGTCGCCTACCCGAACGCCGTCAAGGACGAGCAGGGGCGCCTGCGCGTCGCCGCCGCGACGACCACGGGCGACGGCGGCTTCGAGCGGGCCGAGCGCCTGATCGACGCCGGCTGCGACGTGATCGTGGTCGACACCGCCCACGGTCACTCCATCAAGGTGCTGGAGAGCGTGCGCCGGGTGAAGCAGCTCTCGAACGCCGTGCAGGTGGTGGCCGGCAACGTCGCGACCCGCGAGGGCGCACAGGCGCTGATCGACGCCGGCGCGGACGCCATCAAGGTCGGCATCGGCCCTGGCTCGATCTGCACCACCCGCATCGTCGCGGGCGTTGGCGTGCCCCAGCTCACCGCGTTGATGGAGGCCGTCGAGGCCGCTTACGACGCCGACGTTCCGGTGATCGCCGACGGCGGCATCAAGTACTCGGGCGATCTCGCGAAGGCGATCGCGGCCGGCGCCTCGGTGGCGATGCTCGGCTCGCTCCTCGCCGGCACCGACGAGGCGCCCGGCGAGGTGTTTCTCTACCAGGGCCGCTCCTACAAGTCGTACCGCGGCATGGGCTCGGTTGGGGCCATGGCGCGGGGCTCGGCAGACCGCTACTTCCAGGCCGAGGTCAGCGACACCCACAAGCTCGTGCCCGAGGGCATCGAGGGGCAGGTGCCCTACAAGGGGCCGGTGGCGGCCGTGCTGCACCAGCTCGCCGGGGGGCTTCGCGCCGCCATGGGCTACGTCGGCGCCGCCACGGTGCCCGATTTCCAGGAGCGGGCGCAGTTCATCCGCATCACCAATGCGGGCCTGCGCGAAAGCCACGTCCACGACGTGACGATCACCCGCGAGAGCCCGAACTATCCTTCGCGCACCTGAGCAGGCGGAGCGGTTCGTGCTCACGCGCGGGTCGGCCTGGGGCTATGGCGCCGCGCCGAGGCGCGGCTGAGGAGCGAAAAAACAGTCCATGTCTGTCCAGGCCGTGCTGGCACCCGTCTTCGCGCAGGTGCTCCTCGTCTTCGTGCTCCTCGTGGTGATGGGGCGCCGACGCTTCGCGGAGGTCGGGGCCGGGCGGGTGCGGATCGGCGCGATCGCCCTCGGCGAGCGCAACTGGCCGCCGCAGGTGCAGGCAGCGGCGAATGCCTTCTCGAACCAGTTCGAGATGCCGGTTCTCTTCTTCGCCCTGGTGCCGCTGGCGCTCCTGACGCGGAAGGCGGACCTGATCTTCGTGGTCCTGTCGTGGGTTTTCGTCCTGTCGCGGGCGGTGCACGCCTACGTCTTCGCCACCTCGAACCACGTGCCGACGCGGTTTCGCGCCTACATGGCCGGCGTCGCGGTGCTCGGGCTGATGTGGCTGATCTTCGCCGCCCGGATCCTCCTGGCCTCCTGAGGGCGGCACTGTCCGGCGGGAATCCGGCGGACTGTCCATGGACTGTCCGGCGCCGTGTCCGGTAGATGCGCGGCGCTGAGGATCAGGGAGACAGGCGGATGCGGGTGCTCGTCGTGGGGGCCGGGGCGACCGGCGGCTATTACGGGGCGCGGCTCGCCGAGGCCGGGCGCGACGTCACCTTCCTGGTCCGGCCGGCCCGGGCGGAGCGCCTCGCCGGCGAGGGCCTGCGGGTCGAGAGCCCGCTGGGGGACCTCCACCTCGCGGAGCCCAGGACCCTGACGGCCGAGCGGCTCGCGGGGGGCGAGGGCGGCGCCTTCGACCTCGTTCTCCTCTCCTGCAAGGCCTACGACCTCGACGGTGCCCTGGCGGACGTCGCGCCGGCGGTCGGCGCGGGCACCACCGTGCTGCCGATCCTCAACGGCATGGCCCATCTCGATGCGCTCGATGCGGCCTTCGGGCCCGAGCGGGTCCTCGGCGGCTCCTGCGCCATCGTGGCGACGCTCGGGGCCGGCGGCGCGATCCGCCACATGAGCGAGTTCTGCACGCTGACCTACGGCGAGCGCGACGGCGCCCGGTCCCCGCGCCTCGACGCGATCGAGGCCCTGATGGGGGAGGCCCGCTTCCAGCCCAAGCGCAGCGAGCGGATCCTGCAGGAGATGTGGGAGAAGTGGGTCTTCCTCGCGACGCTGGCGGCCTCGACCTGCCTGATGCGGGCTGCGGTCGGCGACATCGTCGGCGCGCCCGGCGGGCGGGCGCTGATCGAGGGGCTCTACGCCGAGTGCTGCGGGGTCGCCGCCGCGGCGGGCTTCGCGCCCCGCGAAAAGGTCGCCGCCCAGGCCCTGGCCATGCTCACGGCCGAGGGCGCGCCGATCACCGCCTCGATGCTGCGCGACATCGAGGGCGGCGGCCGGATCGAGGCGGACCACATCGTCGGGGACCTGATCGCCCGGGGCAGGGCGCTGGCCCCCGAGGCCGCGCGGCCGGGCCTCGACCTGGCCTACGCGCACCTCAAGGCCCATGAGCGCCGCCGGGCGCGGGAAACGGCCTGAGCGCCGCCGGGCACGGGAGACGGCCTGAGCGCGGCCGCTCAGTAGCGGGCCGGCGGGGGCGGCGGCGGGTTGCCGTATTCGAGCTGCGTCTTGGCGTCGACGGGGCGGCGCGGCGGGGGCGTCAGGTCGGGCGCGGCCGGCGCCGTCGAGCAGGCGGCCACGGCGAGCGTCAGCAGGGCGGCGGTGGCGAGGTGGATGACGGGCGTGGGACGGAGCAGGGTCGACATGGGTTGCGTCCTCGGACGGTTCGCGGCGCTCGCACGTTGACGAAGCCGGTGCCATAGGGTTCTGCGGTTCGATCCGGCCCGAAGCTCGGCCGTATTGTGACCGGTCCGCGCAGGAAGCGTGGCCATATCGCGGCATCGTTAATCGAATCCCGGAGAGCGCCCTGACCCCCGCCGCCCGCTGCACCGCCGCCATCGAGGTCCTCGCCGACATCGCCGGGCGCCGCCGCCCGGCCGCCGACGCCCTCAAGGACTGGGGCCTCGCCCACCGGTTCGCCGGCTCGGGCGACCGGGCCGCCATCGCGAGCCTCGTCTACGACGCCCTGCGCCGGCGGGCGTCGGCGGCCTGGATCATGGGCGCCGACAGCCCGCGGGCGGTGCTGATCGGCTCCCTGCGCCTGCAGCAGGGCCTCGCGGGCAAGAGCATCGCGGAGCTGTTCACGGGCGAGCGCTTCGCGCCGGAGCCGTTGTCGGAGGCCGAGCGCGCGGCGATCGAGGCCGGCAGCCTCGCCGACGCCCCCCTCGACGTGGCGGGCGACGTCCCCGCCTGGCTGCTGCCCGCCCTCGAGCCCGCCTTCGGCGACGCGCTGCTGGGGGAATTGAAGGCGCTCGCCCGCCGGGCGCCCCTCGACATCCGGATCAACGCGCTTCGCAAGGACCGGGACGCGGCGCTCGGCGCCCTCGGGCACCTCCGGGCCGAGCCGACGCCGCACGCGCCGCAGGGCCTGCGCATCCCGATCGGCGCCGACGGGCGCGGGCCGGCGCTGCACGTGGAGCCGGAGTTCCTGGAGGGCTGGTACGAGATCCAGGACGAGGGCTCGCAGCTCGCGAGCCTGCTGACCGGCGTGCGGGCGGGGGAGACGATCGTGGATCTCTGCGCGGGCGGCGGCGGCAAGACCCTCGCGATGGCCGCCCAGACGCGCAACGGGGCCCGGCTGATCGCCACGGACGGCGACCCGCGCCGCCTCGCGCCGATCCACGAGCGCCTGCGGCGGGCAAGCGCCGAGGCGGAGGTGCGCACGCCGCGCGGCGGCCGGGCCCGCGCCGACGTCCTGGAGGACCTCGACGGCACGGTGGACCGCGTGGTGGTCGACGCGCCCTGCACCGGGGCCGGGACCTGGCGGCGGAACCCCGACGACAAGTGGCGCCTGCGGCCCGGGAGCCTCGCGGCGCGGATCGCCGAGCAGTCGACCGTGCTGGACCGGGCGGCCCGCCTCGTGCGCCCCGGTGGCCGGATCAGCTACATCACCTGCTCGCTGCTGCCCGAGGAGAACGACGGCGCGGTGGCGGGCCTGCTGCAGCGGGCCGGGCCCGGCTTCGCGGTGGTGCCGACCACCGAGCCCGACCTCGCGGGCCTCGTCCGCGCGACGCAGCACGGCATCCAGATGAGCCCGGCGCTCACCGGAACCGACGGCTTCTACGTCGCGACGCTGGAGCGACGCGGCTGAGGCAGGCGGCATGCCGACGCTGCCCGATCCTGTGGCTGTGGTGTCTCTGGATTCCGGGCCCGGCTGCGCGGACTTAGAATGACGTCGGTGTCTGTCCGCCCCCGCCCCCCACCCCCGTCATCCCGGGGCGCTTGAGGCGAACCCGGGATCCAGACCCGCCGAGGTGGCAGGACGAGGCATTGTCGGCGGCTCTGGATTCCGGGCTCCGCTGCGCGGCCCCGGAATGACGGCGGTGAGGGCCTGGGCGGTGAGGGGCTGGGCGGTGAGGGCCTGGGACGGAGGGGCCCGGCGGCGAGCCGGGCCCGCGACCGCCGAGGCGGCGCCTTAGAAGCAGCGGCGCTTGCGCACGATGACGGTGCGGCCCATCGGGCCCCGGCGCTTCGTCACCACTGTCGTGCAGCGCGGTCCGCGCACGATCCGGCGTTCGACCACCCGGGCCTGCGCGATGGGGGCCGCGGGCGCCACCAGGGGGCCGCCGGGGCCGGGCAGGGCCGAGGCCGGCGCGGTGAGGGCGAGACCGGCGATCGTCGCGAGACCGAAGAGTGTTGCTCTCATTCCGTGAGCGTCCTTGTCCGTTGATCGGAGTGGTTGAGGGGCCCAGGGAACGCCGCCCCCGGCCAACCGTTCCACCCCCGTCGTCGGCGGCCCGCGTTGCGCGCGGGGCACGCGCGTTGCACGGCCAGGGGCGCTCGTCTAAGCGCTGATCATGACCACCGACCACGACAAGATCCTCATCGTCGATTTCGGCAGCCAGGTGACCCAGCTCATCGCGCGGCGCGTGCGCGAGGAGGGGGTCTACTGCGAGATCGTGCCCTTCACGAAGGCGGCGGAGGCCTTCGCCGAGACCCGCCCGAAGGGCGTGATCCTCTCGGGCGGCCCCGAATCGGTGACGACGGAAGCCTCGCCCCGGGCGCCGCAGGTGGTGTTCGAGGCCGGCGTGCCGGTGTTCGGCATCTGCTACGGGCAGCAGACCATGGCGGCGCAGCTCGGCGGCGAGGTCGAGGGCGGCCACCACGCCGAGTTCGGCCGCGCCGAGATCGAGATCCTCGCCGACTGCCCGCTCTTCCGGGGCGTCTGGCACGTCGGCGAGCACTATCCCGTCTGGATGAGCCACGGCGACCGGGTGACGAAGCTGCCGGACGGCTTCACCACGGTGGCAATCTCCCGCAACGCCCCCTTCGCGGCGGTGGCGGACGAGGCGCGCAACTTCTACGCCGTGCAGTTCCACCCCGAGGTGGCGCACACGCCCCACGGCGCCCTGCTGATCCGCAACTTTGTGCGCGACATCGCCGGCTGCTCGGGCGACTGGACCATGGGCGCCTACCGCGAGGAGGCGATCGCCAGGATCCGGGCGCAGGTCGGCCGGGAGCGGGTGATCTGCGGGCTGTCGGGGGGCGTCGATTCGGCGGTCGCGGCGGTGCTGATCCACGAGGCGATCGGCGAGCAGCTCACCTGCGTCTTCGTCGACCACGGCCTGCTGCGCGCCGGGGAGGCCGAGGAGGTGGTCCGGCTCTTTCGCGATCACTACAACATCCCCCTCGTCCACGTGGAGGCGCAGGGCCCGTTCCTGTCGGCGCTGGAGGGCGTCAGCGACCCCGAGGTGAAGCGCAAGACGATCGGGCGGCTGTTCATCGACGTGTTCGAGGCCGAATCGAAGAAGATCGGCGGGGCGGCCTTCCTCGCCCAGGGTACCCTCTACCCGGACGTCATCGAGAGCGTGTCGTTCACGGGCGGCCCGTCCGTCACCATCAAGAGCCACCACAACGTGGGCGGCCTGCCCGAGCGCATGAACATGCAGCTCGTGGAGCCCCTGCGCGAGCTGTTCAAGGACGAGGTCCGGGTGCTCGGGCGCGAGCTCGGCCTGCCCGACGCCTTCGTGGGCCGCCACCCCTTCCCGGGCCCGGGCCTCGCCATCCGCTGCCCCGGCACGATCACGACGGAGAAGCTCGACGCGCTGCGCAAGGCCGACGCGATCTACCTGGAGGAGATCCGGAAGGCCGGGCTCTACGACACGATCTGGCAGGCCTTCGCGGTGATCCTGCCCGTGAAGACCGTGGGCGTGATGGGCGACGGCCGCACCTACGACCACGTCTGCGCGCTCCGCGCCGTCACCTCGGTCGACGGCATGACGGCCGACTTCTACCCCTTCGACATGGCCTTCCTGGGCCGCGTCGCGACGCGCATCATCAACGAGGTGAAGGGCATCAACCGGGTGACCTACGACATCACCTCGAAGCCGCCCGGGACGATCGAGTGGGAGTGAGGTCCGCCATCCCGGGGTCGGCGGGTCAGGCCAGCAGCCGTGTCGTGATGCCGAGGGTCGGGCCGGCGCCGGCGAGTCTCTGATCGAGCGATCAGACCGTCGCGCCCTTCCCGGATGCGACGGCGAGATGCAGAGCGTCGCCTGAGCGCAGCCCGAGGGTGTGGTGATCCACGAACCGAGCTGCCACCCGGAAATGCTCGCTGGTCACCGGGAGGACGGTGAAGCTCTCGGCCACGAGCTGGCTGAACAGGCCGAGGATCGCTGCGCGCTGCTCCAGCGAAGCGTGACCCGTACGGAGCTTGAGCGCCAGGGCAGACGAGAACTCGGTCAGCGTCCAGTCGCTGATCAGGAGCTCGTTCGGATCCTGCTCGACCAACCAGTCCTGCACCGACGTCGTCGCGCCTTCGTTCGTGAGCGCCGCCACGATCAGCGACGTGTCGAGGTAGAGCATCAGAAACGATCGCCGTCCCGCATCGACCGGACCAGGTCCGCCGCACCCTGCACCTGGAGCGGCTGCTCCGCCGTCAGGTTGCGGAGCGTGTCGCGCTCGATTCGCCTGCGCGGCTTCTGCGGGGCGACGAGCTGCGCGACGGGCTCTCCGTCCCGCGTGATCGCAACCGTGTCGCCGGCCTCCACGCGCTTCACGAGTTCGCCGAGGCGCGCCTTGGCTTCGGCGAGGCTGAACGCATCCATCTCGTGCTCCCGACGATCGCCCTTGCTTTATAGCGTCGGCCCAGCAGGCCGGCACCCTCCCGGCGCTACCACCCTCACGGCCAAACCCGGATCGCCACCGGCCGGCGCACGAGGTCGCGGTCCGAGGTGATGGTGCAGCCCTCGACCTTCAGCGTCGCGTAGGTCAGGAGCGCGCGGTCGCCCGCATCGTCGAAGTTGCGCCCCTGCGCCTCCGGGTCGAGGAGCGAGGGGTAGGCGATCAGCCCGTCCGCCCCGCACGGGTCGTCGTAGAGCGTGCGGCCCTCCAGGAGCAGGCGGGGCTTGTCCCAGGCGAGGAGGTCGCGCGAGCTCGTCCAGTAGAAGCCGGAGCGCGGGTGCTCGGCATCCGCCTTGGCCATGTAGACCGCGAGGTAGGCGCCGCTGCCGCGGTGGCGCACCACGGCGCCCACCGGCCCCGGGAACGGGCCGACCGGCGTGCAGGAATCGGCCGGGCGCGGCAGCCGCCCGTAGGGGTCCGGGAAGGCCGCCGTGAAGCCCGCGCCCGTCCAGGCCCGCCAGCGGCCGGGGTCGGCCGGCTGTTCGGAGCGGAACAGGCAGAGGCCGGCCTCCTGCTCGGCGCCGCCGCGGGACCAGCCCGTGGTCGAGGCTAGGAAGTAGCGCCAGCGCCCGTCGCCGACGATGTTCGAGGGGTTGAAGAAGCCCCGGTGGCGGCCCTGGTCCACCTCCTGCCGGAAGGGCGCGGCCGCCACCACGGCGGGCGGCGTGCTCCGCGCGAAGCTGCGGCCCCCGTTGCGGGAGGCGGCGGCCGTCAGCGCGTTGAACCAGCACTCCATGTAGACCGTCGAGCGGCAGCGGCCCGGATGCTCGTTCGCCTGGTACTCGTGGTGCAGGATCGCTGCGACGGCGACGCCGTCGTCGGTCCAGGTCGCGGTGATCCAGGAGCGGTCGTCGTAGAGGGCGGGGTCCGCCTTCTCGCCGGATTCGAGCACAACCCGGCAGTCGAGCCTCAGGTGCTCGAGGTCCGGGCCCCGCAGCGCGCGGTTGCGGTAGTGCATCCCGAACAGGGCGACGGCCCCGGAGGGCTCGCGGAAGGCGCGGGCCGGCGCGTCGGGCACGTCGGCGCCGTCGCAGGCATCCCGCCCGGCCTTGAACACCAGGACCGGCGGGCCGACCACGGTGAGGCTCGACAGGGGCGGCGACGCGGGGGCGGACTGCCGCGGGCCCGCGACCGCCGGGACACCGAGGGCGAGGAGGGCGGCGAGCGCGCTGGGGAGGGGACGGATCATCGACCGAGCCTGGACAAACCGCGCCAGATTCGGTTCAGAACCGTTACAAGGTGCTTGCCCCGCGGCCGCGGGCGGCCGTTCCTCCACAGCTCAACCCTCGCGAAAGCCCCGCATGCTGATCCTGATCCTCGGGCTCGTGCTGTTCCTTGGCACCCACGCCTTCTCGATGGCGCGGGGCCCCCGCGCCGAGTTGATCGGCCGCGTCGGGGAGGGGCGGTTCAAGCTCGGCTACACCCTGCTCTCGGTGCTGGGGCTCGTGCTGATCGGCGTCGGCTTCCACCAGTACCGGGCGGAGGGCTACATCCAGGTCTGGAATCCGCCGGTCTTCACGCGCCACCTCGCCGTGCTCCTGACTCTGTTCGCCTTCATCTCCCTGGCGGCGACCTACCTGCCGGGCCACATCCGCGCCCGGGCCAAGCACCCGATGCTGCTCGCCGTGAAGATCTGGGCGACCGCCCACCTCCTCGCCAACGGCGACCTCGGCTCGATCCTGCTGTTCGGCGGCTTCCTGGCCTGGGCCGTCCTCGCCCGCATCAGCGCCAAGCGCCGGGCGCTCACGGCCGGACAGGTGGCGAGCCAGCACGGCGGCCAGGCCGCCCCCGCCGGCTGGCGCAACGACGCCCTCGCGGTGGCGATCGGCGTCGTCGCCTGGTTCGTGTTCGGCCGCTACCTCCACTACCCGGTGATCGGCGTCTACGCCTGGCCCGGGATGGCCTGAGCACGCCAGCGCCCCGGCCTGTCGCCATTCGCGAAGGTCTGTGCTAGGCGCGGGCCTCACAAAACTCTTTCGCGAGGCGGCCGGGCATGGCCGGCCTGAGGCACGATGGCCGAGAACAACGAATTCTTCCGCGAGGTCAACGAGGACTATCGTCGGGATCAGGTGGCGCAGATCTGGCGCCGCTACAGCGGCGTGATCATCGCCCTCGCGGTGCTGGTCGTCGCGGGCGTCGGCGGCTACCGCTACTGGCAGAGCGCGCAGCGCGCCGCCGCCGAATCCGCTTCCGTGCGGTTCGACGCGGCCAACCGGCTCGCCCGCGACGGCAAGGCCGAGGAGGCCGACAAGGCCTTCGACGAGCTGGAGAGCCAGGGACCGGCGGGCTACCGCCTCCTCGCGCAGTTCCGCGCGGCCACCGAGACCGCCAAGCGCGACCCCGCGGCGGGCGCCGCCGCCCTCGACAAGATCGCCGCGGAGACGGGCATCGGCGACGGCCTGCGCGACCTCGCGCGCCTGCGCGCCGCGCTGATCCGCATGGACCTGCCCGACCCCGCCCCCGCGCTGAGCAGCCTGCAGGGCCTCGCCGCCTCCGGCGCGTTCCGCCACACCGCCCGCGAGATGCTCGGCCTCGCCGCTCTGCGCCGCGGCCAGTTCGATGAGGCGGGCCGCTGGTTCGACCAGATCCTGGCCGACCCGGAGACGCCGCAGGGCCTGCGCCAGCGCATCGAGGTCTACGCGGCCCTGGTGGCCGGCGGCCCCGTGACGGTGACGGAGGCCAAGCCCGAGCCCGCCGCGCCGCCCCCGCCGATCACCCGCTGAGACACGGGCGCCCGGCCCGACGCCGCCGCGGTCCGAGAGGCCGCGCAGTCGCGGGGCCTCCGGACGGGCCCCGCCCAGGACGAACGAGACCGCAACCATGGATATGCCGACCGTCGCGATCGTCGGCCGCCCGAACGTCGGCAAATCGACCCTGTTCAACCGGCTGGTGGGCAAGAAGCTCGCCCTCGTGGACGACCGCCCTGGCGTGACCCGCGACCGGCGCGAGGGCGACGTCCAGTTCGGCGGCCTGCGCTTCCGCATCATCGACACGGCGGGGCTGGAGGAGGCCGATTCCGAGACGCTCCTCGGGCGCATGCGCGCGCAGACCGAGGCCGCGATCCTCGAGGCCGACGTCGTGCTGTTCGTCATCGACGCCCGCGCGGGCCTGCTGCCCGCCGACCGCCCCTTCGCCGAGATGGTGCGCAAGGCCGGCTGCCCCGTCATCCTGATCGCCAACAAGGCGGAGGGCGGCGCCGGGCTCAGCGGCGCATACGAGGCCTTCGGGCTCGGGCTCGGCGACCCGATCCCCTTCTCCGCCGAGCACGGCGAGGGCCTCGGCGAACTGCACGACGCGCTCACGAGCGCGCTGCCCGAGCAGGACGAGGACGAGGATGCGGAGAACCCCGCCGGCCGCGCCCTCAAGGTCGCGATCGTCGGCCGCCCGAACGCCGGCAAGTCGACGCTGATCAACCGGATGCTCGGGCAGGAGCGCCTGCTCGTCGGCCCCGAGGCCGGCATCACCCGGGACTCGATCTCCCTCGACTGGGAGTGGCGCGGGCGCCGGATCAAGCTGCACGACACCGCCGGGATGCGCCGGCGTGCCCGCATCGACGACAAGCTCGAGAAGCTCGCCGTCTCGGACGGGCTGCGGGCGGTGCGCTTCGCCGAGGTGGTGGTGGTGCTCCTCGACGCCACGATCCCGTTCGAGAAGCAGGACCTGACCATCGTCGACCTCGTGGAGAGCGAGGGGCGCGCCGTGGTGATCGGCCTGAACAAGTGGGACCTCGTGGCCGACCAGCCGGGCCTCCTGAAGACGCTGCGCGAGGATTGCACCCGCCTGTTGCCGCAGGTGCGCGGCGTGGCGGTGGTCCCGCTCTCGGGGCTCGCGGGCGACGGCATCGACCGGCTGATGCAGGCGGTGACGGGCGCCGCCGAGGTCTGGGATCGTCGCGTCTCAACCTCGCGGATCAACGACTGGCTGTCGGAGGCGCTGAGCCGCAACCCGCCGCCCGCGGTCTCGGGCCGGCGCATCAAAATCCGCTACGCCACCCAGGTGAAGAGCCGCCCGCCGCACTTCGCGCTGTTCGGGAACCAGCTCAACGCCCTGCCGAGATCCTATACGCGCTACCTCGTCAACGGCCTGCGCGAGGCCTTCGACCTGCCGGGCACGCCGATCCGCCTCTCGCTGCGCACGTCCACGAACCCGTTCGACAAGGGCTGAGGGGGCTCAGGCCCCGGGGTCCGCCCCGTCCGCCGAGGTCCGGGCGAGCCAGTCCACCACCGCGTCGATGGCCTTGCGGTTGCTGGATCCGCCCTCGCGCGCGCCCTCGTAGGCCGCGAGCTGCCGGTCGGCGCTGGTGCCCTCCGTGACGATCGCGCGGGCGCGTGCCACCTCCCGGGTGCAGCCGAGGGCCTCAGCGTCCTCGGCGATCAGGGCGAGCAGGGCGTCGAGGGCCTCGGCGAAGGGCAGCGCCGCCTCGCCGGCCTCGTCGATCAGCTCGGCCCCGGTCCCGCCGCGCTGGGCCCGCCACAGGTTCTCGCCGGCGAGCGCCCGCGAGACGCCGTCGAGATCAGCGTTGAGCGCGGGCTCCCGCACCACCCGGCGCACGAGGCAGCGGAACAGGGCCGCGATGGCGAGCGCGTCCTCGAGCCGGGTGCAGGAATCGGCGATGCGCAGCTCGAGCGTCGGGAACTTGATCGAGGGGCGCAGCGACCACCACAGGAAGCTCGCGTCCTGGATCGAGCCGGCCCGGGTCATGATGCGGACGTAGCGCTCGTAGGCGGCGTTGTCGGGGAAGAGTTCCGGCAGGCCGGTGCGCGGAAGCTCCCCGAAGGCGCTGAGCCGGTAGGCCGCGAGGCCGGTCGGCTTGCCCTGCCAGAACGGCGAGGAGGCCGAAAGGGCGAGCAGCAGCGGCTGGAACGGCAGCAGGCGGTTCATCAGCCCGACCCGCGCCGCCGGGTCCGGCACCTCCACGTGGACGTGCATGCCGCAGATCAGGCTGCGCCGGCCGACGAGGCCGACATCCTTCAGGATGCCCCGGTAGCGGTCGCCCTTGGTGGGAAGCTGGCGCGCCCAGTCCGCCACCGGGTGCGTGCCGGCGGCGAAGACCAGGAGGCCGTGCTCGCGGGCGAGCGCCGCGAGGGTGGCGCGCTGGTCCTTGAGGGTCGCGCGGGCGTGCCCGACATCGATGACCGGCGGCGTGCAGACCTCGATCTGGCACTGCAGCAGCTCGCGCCCGACCTCCGGCACCGCCTCCGCCGCCGCGACGTGGAACGGCTTGACGGACCGGCGCGGCGTCCCGCGGGTCTCGGCATCGGCCAGGAAGTATTCCTCCTCGATGCCGAATCGGTAGCTGTGCGCGTGCATCCTGCCTCCCTGCGGGTGGGGGTGGCATATAGGGCGGCGCGCGGGCGGGGAGGGCTCCCGGGGCCTGCGTCAGGGCGCCCGCAGGGCTCCGCCGACCAGCCAGGCGGGATCGAACCAGCGGTCCGCCTCGCCGTCGTAGGGCAGGCGGGTGATGTCCCAGTGCTGGATGTAGCGCGCGTAGACGTTCCAGACCGCGATGCCGCCGCCCACGAAGATGCGGCGGCCGGGGTAGCGGGCGAGCACCGCCTCGGGGTCCTCGTGCGAGCGGATCACGTCGATGGTGCGGTCCTCGAACGCGAAGGCCGGCACTGAGGCCACCGTCTTCGGCCCCGCGATCAGCACGTGCCCCATGGTCAGCGCGAAGAAGCGCGTCACGTCCTCCACGAAGAGCGGGTCCGTGTTGCCCTCCCAGGGCAGGTGACCGTCGAGGCCGAGCTGGCCGCGCTGGCCGATGGCGCAGATGCAGCGGACATCGATCATGGGGCGGTCCTCAGGCCGGCATCTGCGGGGTCAGCACCCGGTCGCTCGGGAAGTCGTAGATCTTGCCCGACTCGTCCCAGGCGGGGCTCGCGAGCCGCACGAAGTGCGGGGCGAGGTCGTCCGGGGTTTTCAGGGTGTCGGGGTCCTCGCCGGGCATCGCGGCGTGGCGCATGGCGGTGCGCAGCGGACCGGGGTTGAGCAGCATGGCGCGCACGGCCGTGGTCGCGTTCTCGGCCGCGTAGGTGCGCACCAGCGCGTCGAGGGCGGCCTTGGAGACCGCGTAGGGGCCCCAGTAGGCCCGGCACTTGGTGGCGGCGCCCGACGTCACGAAGATGGCGCGGCCCGCGTCCGACATCCGCAGCAGCGGGTCGAGCGAGCGGATCAGCCGCCAGTTCGCGGTGACGTTGACGTCCATCACCTGCGCCCAGGTCTTCGGCGTGATGTGGCCAATGGGCATGAGGTTGCCGAGGATGCCGGCATTGCCCACCAGGATGTCGAGGCGCTTCCAGCGCTCGTTGATCGCCGCGCCGAGGCGGTCGATCCCGTCGTAGTCCGTAAGGTCGAGGGGCACGAGGGTCGCGGCGCCGCCGCGCTCGCGGATCGCGTCGTCGAGCTCCTCCAGCGCCCCTTGCGTGCGCGCCACGGCCACGATGTGCGCGCCGGCGCCGGCGAGCGCCAGGGCGGCCGCCCGGCCGATGCCCCGCGAGGCGCCGGTGACGACGGCGATGCGCCCCTTCAACGGTGCGTCGCCGCCCTGCGGGGCCGTTTCGCGGCCCTCCGGGGCCGTGTCGTGGCCCCCTGGGGCCGCGCCGGACTGGTCTGCCATGGAACCTCGGTCGGTTGTCTTCGGTCGCCGGTCAGTCGGCTTCGGCGAGGAGCGCGAGGCGCCGCTCGCCCGCGATGGCGAGGTCGGAGAGCGCGGTCGGGTAGTCGCCGGTGAAGCAATGGTCGGTGTATTGCGGGCAGGCGGCGTTGCGCTCCGCCTCGCCCATCGCCCGGTAGAGGCCGGGGATCGACAGGAAGGCCAGGGAATCCGCGCCGATATAGGCGCGCATCGCCGCGAGGTCGTGGGTGGCGGCGAGGAGCTTCTCCCGCTCCGGCGTGTCGATGCCGTAGAAGTCCGGATAGGTGATCGGCGGCGAGGCGATGCGGAAGTGCACCTCGGCGGCGCCGGCCTCGCGCATCATGCGCACGATCTTCACCGAGGTGGTGCCGCGCACCAGGCTGTCGTCCACGAGGACGATGCGCTTGCCCTCGATCGCCGCGCGGTTGGCCGAGTGCTTCATGCGCACGCCGAGCTCGCGCACCGACTGGGTCGGCTGGATGAAGGTGCGGCCCACATAGTGGTTGCGGATGATGCCCATCTCGAAGGGCAGCCCGGTCTCCTGGGCGTAGCCGAGGGCGGCGGGCACGCCGGAATCCGGCACCGGCACCACCACGTCGGCATCCACCGCGGTCTCGCGGGCGAGCTCGTGGCCGATGTTCTTGCGCACGGCATAGACGCTCTTGCCGTTCACGACGGAATCCGGCCGGGCGAAATAGATGTACTCGAAGATGCACGGCCGCATCGGCTGGCGCTCCGCGAAGCGGATCGACTCGATGCCGTCCTCCGAGATCACCACGATCTCGCCGTTCTCGATGTCGCGCACGAAGCGCGCGCCGATGATGTCGAGGGCGCAGGTCTCCGACGCCAGGATGTAGCGGCCGTCGAGCTCGCCCAGCACCAGCGGCCGGATGCCGAGGGGGTCGCGGGCGCCGATCAGCTTCTTGTTGGTGAGCGCGACGATCGCGTAGGCGCCCTCGATGGCCTGCAGGGCGTCGATGAAGCGCTCGATGATGCGGGGTTTGCGCGAGCGCGCGGCGAGGTGGAGGATCACCTCCGTGTCGGAGGTCGACTGGGTGATCGCCCCGTCGCGCACGAGGTCCCGGCGGATCGAGAGCGCGTTCGTCAGGTTGCCGTTGTGGGCCACCGCGAGGCCGCCGCCGGCGAGCTCCGCGAAGAGCGGCTGGACGTTGCGCAGGATGGTGCCGCCGGTGGTGGAGTAGCGCACGTGGCCGATGGCCGAGCGGCCCCGCAGACGCTCGATGGTGGCCCGGTCCGAGAAGGAATCGCCGACGAGGCCCGGCCGGCGCTCCGAGTGGAACACCGTGCCGTCGAAGGCCACGATGCCGGCGGCCTCCTGGCCGCGGTGCTGCAGGGCGTGGAGGCCGAGGGCCACGACCGCCGCGGCGTCCGGGTGGCCGAAGATGCCGAAGACGCCGCACTCCTCGCGCAGCGTGTCGCCATCGCGATCGAGCCCGTCGACGCCGTCGGCGTGGCGGGCGGGCGCGGAGCGGTCTGACATGGCTGGTGCTGATCCCTCGTTGCCGGCGCCCGCTTCAGAGCCCGGCACCGTCAAGAGCCCGCTATGTAATCCCTCGGCCCGCCGCAACCAAGCCGGGTCCCGTGCAGGTCAGGGCCGTCGCGCGGGCGGGGCTGGGGGCGTCGTCCCGGCATCGCTCCGGCGCTGGGGCGCGTCGGTCTCGGCCGGGGCGTCCACGGGCTCGTTCGGGGGCGTCTCGCCCTTCGGCTTCTTGAACTGCTTGAGGAAGCCCTCGGGGTTCTCGGGCAGCTGCGCCACCAGCGCGTCGCCGGACTTCTCCAGCATCGGGCGGGTGTGGGCCTGGGCGGCCCATTCGGGCATCTTGCCCTGCACGAGCCAGGACAGGAACACCCAGCCGATCACGCAGATCAGGAAGCCGCGGCCGGCGCCGAACAGGAAGCCGAGGGACCGGTCGATGGCGCCGATGCGCGAATCGAGCACCACGTCGGACAGCTTCACGGTGACGATCGAGACGACGATGAGCGTGCCGAGGAAGATCGCCGCGATGGAGGCGACGAGGGCCACGGTGTCGCTCGTCACGTGCTGCTTCACGGTGGGCAGCAGCAGCGGATAGAACGACCACGCCACGGCGGCCGCCGCGACCCAGGCGATAATCGCCAGCACCTCGCGGGTCACGCCGCGCACGGCAGCCAGCAGGGCTGAGATCACGACGATGCCGAGCACCACGAGATCGAGGACTGAGAACGGCATCGCGATCGACAGGTCACCGGGAGAAACGCGAGGGCCCGCAGGACCCTGCGCCTCCCCCGAACTCGGGAGCGCGTTATACCGCGCCGAACCTCGGCCGTCACCCTGGCTCCGGCCACGGGTTCACCGGATCCGCAAGGGGATGCGCGGGCCCCCGCCCGCGGGCGCCTAGTCGGTCTCCTCGTAGCGCGGCGCCGGCCGGCCCCGGCCGCCTCCGGCGCGGCGCGTGCCGCCCGCCGCGATGCCGGAGACGAGGTCGGCGATGTGGCGCACGGACTCGGTGCCGAGCGCCCGCTCGCCGGTCTCGCCCCGCCCCTGGGGCATCAGCGCCCGGGCGAAGCCGAGCTTCTCCGCCTCCTTGAGCCGCGCCGTCGCCTGCGCGACGGGCCGGATCGCGCCCGAGAGGCCGATCTCGCCGAAATAGACGGATTCGGTCGGCAGCACCGATCCCGACAGGGACGAGACGAGGGCGGCCGCGACCGCGAGGTCGGCGGCGGGCTCGGTGATGCGCAGGCCCCCCGCCACGTTGAGGTAGACGTCGTGGCTGCCGAGGCGGATGCCGCCGTGGGCCTCCAGCACCGCCAGCACCATGGAGAGGCGGTTCGGGTCCCAGCCGACCACGGCGCGCCGCGGCATCCCGAGGGAGGAAGGGGCGACGAGCGCCTGGATCTCGACGAGGAGCGGGCGCGTGCCCTCCATGCCGGCGAAGACCGCGGTGCCGGGCGCCGCGTGGTCGCGGGCGGCCAGGAACAGGGCGGAGGGGTTCGGCACCTCCGCGAGCCCCGCATCCGTCATCTCGAACACGCCGATCTCGTCGGTCGGCCCGAAGCGGTTCTTCACCGCGCGCAGGATGCGGAAGTGGTGGCCCTGGTCGCCCTCGAAGGAGGCGACGGCGTCGACCATGTGCTCGACGACCCGGGGCCCCGCGATCTGGCCGTCCTTGGTGACGTGCCCGACGAGGATCACGGCGGTGCCGGTGGTCTTGGCGAAGCGGATCAGCGCCTGGGCCGAGGAGCGCACCTGCGTGACCGTGCCGGGGGCGGATTCGACGGTCTCGGTCCACATGGTCTGGATCGAGTCGATGATCGCCAGGGCCGGCGGCCGCCCCTGCGAGAGGGTCTCCACGATGTCCTCGACGTTCGTCTCGGCGGCGAGCTCCACGGGGCGGTCGGCCAGCCCGAGCCGCTCGGCCCGCAGGCGCACCTGGCCCACCGCCTCCTCGCCCGAGATGTAGGCGACGCGCTCGCCCGTACCCGCCATGGCGGCGGAGGCCTGCATCAGGAGGGTCGACTTGCCGATGCCGGGGTCTCCGCCGAGCAGGATGACGGAGCCTCGCACGAAGCCCCCGCCCGTGACCCGGTCGAGCTCGGCGATGCCCGAGGGGATGCGGGGCGCCTCCTTGGCCTCGCCGGTGAGGCCTTCGAGGGGAAAGACCCGGCCCCGCGCCCGGGAGGCGCGCGCCGAGACCGGGCCCGCCTGCGGGCCGGAGCCGCCGGGTATCTCCTCGACGATCGTGTTCCAGCCGTTGCAGGCCTCGCAGCGCCCACGCCAGCGGTTGTAGACCGCCCCGCAGGACTGGCACACGAAGGTCTGGTGGATCTTGGCCATGGGCTCGGGTGCGCGGGAGGAGCCGGCCGCCCGCGGGGGCGGCCCGGCGCTCACTCTACATGGGTGCGAACATAGCGGGAACCCAGGCCCGTCAGGATCTCGTAGCCGATGGTGCCGGCGGCCCGCCCGACCGCGTCGATGTCGAGGCCGTCGCCGATCAGCGTGGCGGTCGCGCCGCGCCGGGCCTCGGGGGCCTCGGTGACGTCGAGGATGATTAGGTCCATCGAGATCAGGCCGAGGATCGGGCAGGCCACCCCGCCGACGAGGGCCCGGCCGGCCCCGCTCGCCGAGCGCGGGTAGCCGTCGGCGTAGCCGAGGCTGAGGGTCGCGAGGCGGCGCGGGCCCGGTGCCGTCCAGCGGGCGTTGTAGCCGGCGGTCTCCCCCGCGGCGACGTCGCGCACCTGGGCGATGGCGGCCTCGAGGCGCACCACAGGCCGCATCGGGTTCGGGCGGCCGGGCGTCGGGTTGCCGCCGAACAACGCGTAGCCCGGCCGCAGCAGATCGTGGTGGGCGTGGGCGCCGAGGAAGATGCCCGATGAGTTGGCGAAGGAGCCCGGCACCCCCGGGAACGCGGCCCGGACCCGCGCGAAGTCCGCGGCCTGCCGCGCGTTGATCGCGTCCCCGGGGCGCTCGGCGCTGACGAGGTGGGTCATCACGAGATCGATGCCCGCCCGCGCGACGAGCGCCTCGCCCGCGAGGTCCAGCGCCTCGGCCACCGAGAGGCCGAGGCGGTTCATGCCCGTGTCGACGTGGAGCGCGGCCGGATGGCGCCCCTCGGCGGCCTCGGCCCACTCGGCGAGTTCCGCCGGCGACCCGAGCACCGGGCGCAGGCCGGCCTCGCGGTAGGCCGCCCCGGTGCCGGGCAGGAGGCCGTTGAGCACGTAGATCACCGCGTCCGGCAGGAGGCCGCGCAGGCACAGGGCCTCGCCGAGATGCGCGACGAAGAAGGTCCGGCAGCCCGCCCGCCACAGGGCCGGGCCCACCGCCCCGAGGCCGCAGCCGTAGGCGTCGGCCTTGATCACCGCCGCGCAGGCGCTGCCGGGCGCCTCGGCGCCGAGGCGCCGCCAGTTCCCGGCGACCGCGCCGAGGTCGACGGTGAGGCGGGCGCCGTGGGGCACCGGCATCGGCTGTGCAGGATCGGTGGGGATGGTCAGGCGTCCTGCTCGCTCGGCGGCCAGGGGATCGGCCGGTTCATGATCGTGTCGAAGTCGTAGGGACATGCGGCCGGAAAGGTGTCCTCGTCGAGGCCGGTCTCGGCCACTGCCTCGAGGCGGGCATCGCCGTAGGCTTCCGTGAGGGCCTGGGACAGCCGGCCCTTCACGCCGGGGTGCCGGTCGAGCGTCTTCTCGACGGTGCGTCGGCCGGCGCGGATCGAGAGTGTCCAGCTTCGCGTGCGCCGGGCCGGCTGATGGTCCCACTTCAGCAGGTGCATGAGGGTGATGCGGAGCGCGCTCTCCAGCCGATTGTAGATCTCGTTGCCCAAGTCCTCGATCTCCTCGGCGAGATTCAGCGCGTCGAGGGACGAGAACGCACCCCGCCGCAGGTGCTGAGCCTGCGCGAAGGCCCAGGCGTAGAGGTCGAGGCCGTAGATGTCCGGTCGGTGCCGCGCCCGGGCGGCCGCCGCGAGGCGCCGGGCGATCGCTTCGGCCCGCCGGGCGCCCGGCGCTGCCGTCATGAGCGCCGCGAGGTAGGTCCCCGCCGGTGAGCCGTCCGGACCCACGTCGCTCACCCGCGGCAGGATTGAAGCGAGGGCTATCGGGCGCCCCGCCGCCGCGAGCTCGCCAGCCACCTCGAACACGCCGCGATGCAGCCGCTCGGTGAAATCCTCGCCGCGCAGGATCTCGGCGACCGTCCGGTAGATCGTCGGATCGGCGAGGAGAAGGCCGACGAGCTGCCGCTCGCCCTCGAAGACGTCGCTCAGGTCCGGCGGGTCGATCGGCCGACTCTTCGTCGCAAGGGCCACGTCGCGTCTCCCTCGGATGGGCAGGCCCGACCCTATCACATCCGGTCGGGCATCCGGTCGTCCTGGGCGAGGTTCGAGAAGCGCGTGATGTTGGCGTCGAACTGCAGCTCCACGGTGCCGGTGGGGCCGTGGCGCTGCTTGCCGAGGATCACCTCGGCCTTGCCGTGCACGCGGTTCATCTCCGCCTCCCAGGCGAAGAACTCCTCGGTGCCCTCGCGGGGCTTCTTGTTGTTGACGTAGTACTCCTCGCGGAACACGAACATCACCACGTCGGCGTCCTGCTCGATCGAGCCCGATTCACGCAGGTCCGAGAGCTGCGGGCGCTTGTCGTCGCGGTTCTCCACCTGGCGGGAGAGCTGGGACAGGGCGATGATCGGCACCGACAGCTCCTTGGCGAGCGCCTTCATGCCGGTGGTGATCTCGGTCATCTCCTGCACGCGGTTCTCGCCCTTCTTGGAGGAGCCCGAGAGGAGCTGCAGGTAGTCGACGATGAGGAGGTCGAGGCCCTTCTGGCGTTTCAGGCGCCGGGCGCGGGCGGCGAGCTGCGCAATCGAGATGCCGCCCGTCTGGTCGATGTAGAACGGGATGGTCTGCATGTCCCGGGCGGCGTCCGTGATCTTGTAGAAGTCGTCCGGGCTGATGTCGCCGCGGCGGATCTTGTAGGAGGGCACGCCCGACTGCTCGGCGATGATGCGGGTGGCGAGCTGCTCGGCCGACATTTCCAGCGAGAAGAACCCGACGATGCCGCCGTTCTTGGTCTGGATGGTGCCGTCCGGCTGCTTCTCGCCCTGGTAGGCCTTGGCGATGTTGAAGGCGATGTTCGTCACGAGCGAGGTCTTGCCCATGGCCGGGCGGCCCGCGAGGATGATCAGGTCCGAGGGCTGCAGGCCGCCCATCTTGGCGTCGAGGTCCGACAGGCCGGTGGCGATGCCCGAGAGCTTGCCGTCGCGCTGGTAGGCCTTCGCGGCCATGTCCACGGCCGCCGTGAGCGCGTCCGAGAACTTCTGGAAGCCCCCGTCGTACTTGCCCGATTCGGCGAGCTCGTAGAGGCGCCGCTCGGTCGCCTCGATCTGGTCGCGGGGCGCGGCCTCCACGGGCGCCTCGTAGGCCCCGTTCACGAGGTCCTCGCCGATGGTGATGAGGCGGCGGCGGATCGCGAGGTCGTAGATGGTGCGGCCGTACTCGCCGGCGTTGATCACCGTGGTGGCGTCGGCGGCGAGCCGCGCGAGGTACTGCATCACGGTCTGGCCGCCGAAATCGGCGTCGCCCAGGTAGGTCTTGAGCGTGATCGGGGTGGCGAGCTTGCCCTGCTTGATGAGCTGGGACGCCACCTGGAAGATCTGCTGGTGGGCGGCCTCCATGAAGTGCTCAGAGAGCAGGAAGTCCGAGACGCGGTAGTAGGCGTCGTTGTTCACCAGGATGGCGCCGATCAGCGCCTGCTCGGCATCGATGTTGTGGGGCGCGACGCGGTACTCGGCCTGCACCGCTTCGAGCTTCGCCGTCAGGGCGTTCGGCAGGACCATCGGGCTTTGCTCCGCTCGCGGCCGGGCCTCTGTCGAGCCGGCGCGCATCCTCGTGTCCGGCCACCATGGCACCGGCCTGGTTGACCGATGCTTATCCGGTCGCCCGACTCGGCTGGAGTCCCATGCTGGAACATATGAGGAACAAGTCAACCCCGGGGGTGGAGCGTCCCCGGTATCCACCGGGCCGGGCCCGGGTGGCGCGTGGCGGCAGGCGGCTCAAGGACCGGTGCCCCGGCCCCGCGGGCAGAATGGGGTCCCGGGCCGCTGGACGCGGCCCGGGATGCAGCGGACGCTCAGGCCTCGTCGCCCTCGCCGCCCTCGGCGAGGGCCGCGCCGACCTCCAGGCCGAGGTCGTCGAGGTTGAACGCCTCGCGCTCGGTCACCGACTCGCCGCGCGCCTGGCGCTCGGCCTCCTCGGGGCTGCGGGCGACGTTGACGGTGATCGTCACGTCGACCTCGGGGTGCAGCACCACCGGCACCGTGTGGAGGCCGAGCGTCTTGATCGGCTGGTTGAGCGTGAACTGGCCGCGCTCGACGCTGAAGCCCTCCTTGGTCACGACCTCGGCGAGGTCGCGGGTCGAGACGGAGCCGTAGAGCACGCCGGTCTCGCCGGACTGGCGGATGAGCACGAAGCTCTGGCCGTTCAGCTTCTCGGCGACGCCCTCGGCGTCCTTGCGGCGCTCGAGGTTGCGCGTCTCGAGCTGCGCGCGCTGCGTCTCGAAGTGCTTCTTGTTGCTGTCCGTGGCGCGCAGCGCCTTGCCGCGGGGCAGCAGGAAGTTGCGGGCGAAGCCCGGCTTCACGTTCACGGTCTCGCCCATCTGGCCGAGCTTGGCGACGCGCTCGAGGAGGATGACTTCCATGGTCTCGGGTCCTTTGCTGAGGGTTCAGAGTGTGCCGGCGCCGCCGCGGGGGCGGCGTCGGTCGAGGGCTGTGTCGGCGAGGCCGAACAGGGTCAGCGCGAACAGGGCGACGCCCTGGGTCACGAAGAGGATGAGGTAGAGGCCGAGCAGCAGGGCGGGGCGCCCGGTCCGGCCGCGGCTGCGGTCGTGGAAGGCGCACAGCCCCTGGAGCGCGAATGCGGCGCTGAGCGCTCCCCCGAGGGCGAGGCCGAGGACGCCGGGGTAGCCCGGCACGAAGCTGAGGGCGATGGCGGCGGCGAACAGGCCGAGAGTCCCGCGCGGCATCACCGTGGCGGGCAGGTCCGGCCAGGGCCGCGGCAGGCGCCCGGAGACCTGCACGATGCGGGCGGAGGCCCACAGGTAGAAGGTCAGCAGCAGGGTGAGGCCGTGCGTGGCGAAAGCCGGCACCACCCGGGCGAGCGCGGCGCCGACCTCGGCCTGCGCGCTGCCCTCGGGCTGCGCCTCTCCGGCCGGCGCGGCGGGCGCCTCGCCGGGGGTCTCGCCCGCTGGCTTGCCCGAGGTCTCGGGGGCTTCGCTCCGCTGGGCGGGTGCGGCCGCGCCGCGGTTCTGCATGCGCAGGACCGAGCGGCCCATGTCGCGCAGCTGCGCGTCGAAGGCGTCGTAGCTCGGCGAGGCGATCACCGCGATGGCCATGAAGGCGAGAGCCGCCGTCGTCGCGATCCAGCCGAGCAGGCGGCCGGTCGGGTACCATTCGAGCACCCCGTCCGCGCGCGGCCGGCCGAGGAGCGTCAGGTAGGCGAGCCACCAGGCGGGCAGGGCGAGGTAGGCGCCGTAGCCGAGGCCGAGGAATGGCTGGACGACCAGGGCGAGGGCGATGCTGCCGGTGGCGGCGGCCGCGAGGGCGGCCTTGTGGCTCCAGCCGAGGCCGACGATGAGGATCGGCAGGGGCGCCAGGAGGTAGAGCAGGATCGCGAGCGGCGTCGCCTTCAGCAGGACGCCGAACAGGAGGGCGGAGACGAGGCCCGCGCCGATGCCGATGCCGAGGTACTGAGCCATGATCTCTCGCTGTCCCGCTGCCCGTCGCGGGCAGGGTTAGGGGCGGAAGCGCCCCAGCGCGTTGGGGGAAAGCCCCGGCCGCTAGGACGGCCGGGAGTGCCCCGGCCGCCGAGGCGGCCGGGGTCCGATTCCTACTTGATGACGTAGGGGAGCAGGCCGAGGAAGCGCGAGCGCTTGATCGCCTGGGCGAGCTCGCGCTGCTTCTTGGCCGACACCGCGGTGATGCGGCTCGGGACGATCTTGCCGCGCTCCGAGACGTAGCGGGACAGGAGCTTCACGTCCTTGTAGTCGATCTTCGGCGCATTGGCGCCGGAGAACGGGCAGGTCTTGCGACGACGGAAGAACGGACGACGGCCACCGCCGCCACCACCAGCACCGAAAGCCATGACTTAGTTCTCCCCACCGAAGCTGCGCTCGGGCCGGTCGCCGCGGTCACCCCGGTCGCCGCGATCCCCACGGTCGCGGTCGCCGCCGAAGCCGCCGCCACCGAAGCCGTCGTCGTCACGACGGCGGCCGCGCTCGCGGTCCTTGCGGTCGTCGCGGTCGCGCTTCTGCATCATCGCCGACGGCTCGGCTTCGAGCTCCTCGACGCGGATCGTCATGAAGCGGAGCACGTCCTCGGAGATCTGCATCTGGCGCTCCATCTCGGCGAGCGCCGCCGGGGGAGCCTCGATGTTGAGGAGCGTGAAGTGCGCCTTGCGGTTCTTCTTGATGCGGTAGGCGAGGGACTTGACGCCCCACATCTCGATCTTCTCGACCTTGCCGCCGTTCTGCTCGAGGACGCCCTTGTAGGTCTCGACCATCGTCTCGACCTGCTGGGACGTCACATCCTGGCGCGCCAGGAAGACGTGTTCGTAAAGAGGCATGTGCGGGCCCTTGTGGATGTCCGTGGCCCTGCCGGCCGCGCGGGAGGCGCGGGACCGATCGGGCCGGTTCGTTCACGCGTGCCCGGCGCCAAGCCCTTCGAGCCGTGATGACAGGCCCGAGCGGTTGATCGAAGGCGGAGACACGGGACGACGGGACGTTTGGCCTCTCGGCCGACCCTGTGCCGCGAGCGGCACCGTCCGTTCAGCCCCCGGCCGGAGCGAACGTGAGGCGCGGCGCATAGCCGACATTTCCCGCCCTGGCAAGGTCAGGGGGCGCGGGCCGGGGGATCACCCTCAGCGCAGCGAGCCCGCGATCGCCTGCTGGATCCCGAGGACGTTGGCGCCCCGCCGGAGGGTGCGCTGGATCGGCTCCGGCCGGCCCGAGACCCAGATCTTGAGCTCCGTGTCGAGGTCGAAGCTGCCCGCCGTCTCCACCGAGAACGAGGTGATCGCCCGGTAGGGGACCGTGAGGTACTCGACCTTGCGGCCCGTGAGGCCCTGCCGGTCGATCAGGATCAGGCGCCGGTCGGTGAAGACGAACAGGTCGCGGATCACCTTGAAGGCGACCCGCACCGGCTCGCCCTCGGTGAGGATGCCGGCGAGCTGCGCGTCCACCTCGCCGGGCGCGAGGTCGCTGCCGTGGCCGAGAAGTCCGTCGAGAATGCCCATGCGCCGCTCCCCTCAAGGTTTCGGGCAGGATGTGGGGAGCCGCGCCGCGCTTCCAACGGCCGCCGCAACCCGTTAGACCGCCCGGACAGCCCCGAGATCCCGCCCATGACCGCGTCCTCCCTGCGCCTCGGCGTCAACATCGATCACGTCGCCACCGTGCGGAACGCCCGCGGCGGCGCCTACCCGGACCCGGTGCGGGCGGCGCTGATCGCGGTCGAGGCCGGGGCGGACGGCATCACCGCGCACCTGCGGGAGGACCGGCGCCACATCCGGGACGGCGACATCGCGGCGCTCAAGGACCGGCTCACCGTGCCGCTGAACTTCGAGATGGCCGCGACCGACGAGATGATCGGCATCGCCCTGCGCGTGCGCCCCCACGCCGCCTGCCTCGTCCCCGAGAAGCGCGAGGAGCGCACCACCGAGGGCGGCCTCGACATCGTCGGGGCCCGCGCGCACCTCGCCCCCCGCATCGCGCGCCTGAACGAGGCGGGCATCCGGGTCTCCCTCTTCGTGGAGCCGGACGAGGCCGTGATGGAGGCCGCCCACGCCCTCGGCGCACCGGTGGTCGAACTGCATACCGGCAGCTACTGCGAGGCGGTGGTCGAGGCGAACGAGGGCAGGGTGGGCCACGAACTCGACCGCATCACCCGCGCGGCCGCCCACGGCGCCCGCCTCGGGCTCGAGGTCCACGCGGGCCACGGCCTCACGCTCGACAGCGTCGGCCCGGTCGCCCGGCTGCCGCAGATCCGCGAGCTCAACATCGGGCACGCCCTCATCGCGGAGGCGATCTTCGTCGGCCTCGCGCAGGCGGTGCGGGACATGCGTGCCGCGATGGACGCGGCCCGCGCCGGCGCCGTGCCCGCATGATCGTCGGCATCGGCTCGGACCTCTGCGACATCCGCCGCATCGAGAAGTCGCTCGCCCGCTTCGGGGACCGTTTCACCGCCCGCGTGTTCACGCTGGGGGAGCGGGCGAAGTGCGACCGCCGCGCCGCCCGCGCACCCTCCTACGCCCGCCGCTTCGCCGCCAAGGAGGCCTGCGCCAAGGCCCTCGGCACCGGCCTCAGCCACGGGGTGTTCTGGCGGGACATGGAGGTCGTGAACCTGCCCGGCGGCAAGCCCACCCTGCGGCTGAGCGGGGGCGCCCTCGCGCGCCTCAACGCGCTGATCCCGCAGGGCCACGAGGCGCGCCTGCACATCACCCTCACGGACGAGCCCCCGCTCGCTCAGGCGTTCGTGATCATCGAGGCGGTGCCGCCCGGCACCCCGGCGCTTTAGCCGGCGGTCCTGACGCGTTGCGGGGTCGGCCCGCTTGGTCTAGACCGCCGCACGCAGCTTTCAGGTTGCGGCGCCGGAATCCACGCCGCTCGGCGACGGGCCGTCCGGCCCGGACGGCCGTGGGCGGAGCGCCAGGGGCGGCCGGGGGGTGTACCGAGCCGGGGACGATCGAACCGATGGAACGCGCGCACGTGGATCACGAGACCAAGCACGAGATCCGGTCCACGCCGGGCGGCACGGCCGGCGGCACCTGGGCCAGCATCCGCGAGACCCTGAAGGTCGGCATCCAGGCGCTGCTCATCGCGCTCGTCGTGCGCACGCTGCTGTTCCAGCCCTTCAACATCCCCTCCGGCTCGCTGGTGCCGACGCTGCTGATCGGCGACTACCTGTTCGTTTCGAAGTACTCCTACGGGTACTCGAAGTACTCGCTGCCGCTGAGCGAATACATTCCCATCAAGGGCGAGGGCCGGATCTGGGGCGCCGAGCCGAAGCGCGGCGACATCGCGGTGTTCAAGCTGCCCAAGGACAACGCGACCGACTACATCAAGCGCGTGATCGGCCTGCCCGGCGACAAGATCCAGGTGATCGACGGCGTGCTCAACATCAACGGCAAGGCGGTGAAGCGCGAGCGCATCGCCGATTACGAGACGATCGACCCCTACGGCCAGGCCACGAAGGTCCCGCAGTACATGGAGACGCTGCCGAACGGCGTCGTCCACCGCGTGATCGAGCGCGACGGCGACAACGGCTTCTGGGACAAGACCGAGCTCTACACCGTGCCGCCCGGCCACTTCTTCATGATGGGCGACAACCGCGACAACTCCACCGATTCGCGCGACCTCGCCAATGTCGGCTACGTGCCGTTCGAGAACCTCGTCGGCCGCGCCGAGATGATCTTCTTCTCGATCGACGAGGGCACGCCCGCCTGGCAGATCTGGAACTGGCCCGCCAAGGTGCGCTGGGGCCGGCTGTTCAGCGCCATCCACTGAGGATCGCGGCCGTGACCGACGCCGCGCGTCCCTCCAGCCGCGCGCGGCGCGCCCATCAGCCGAAGCCCACGCTCGCGGTGCTCGAGGAGCGGATCGGGCACGCCTTCGCGGACCGGGCCCTGCTGGAGCGGGCGCTCACCCACGTCAGCAAGGCGAGCGGGCGCGTCGGCAGCTACCAGCGCCTGGAGTTCCTCGGCGACCGCGTGCTCGGCCTCGCCATCGCCGACGGCCTCTACGCGGCCTTCCCGGACGCCGACGAGGGCGAACTCTCCCGGCGCCTCGCGGGGCTCGTCCGGCGCGAGACCTGCGCGGCGGTCGCGGCGGCCTGGGAGGTCGGGCCCCACCTCATCCTCGGCCCCGGCGAGGTGATGAGCGGCGGCCGGCGCAACCAGACCATCCTGGCCGACGTCTGCGAGGCGATCCTCGGCGCGGTCTTCCTCGACGCCGGCTACGCGGCGGCCCAGGCCGTCGTCGCGGCGGCCTTCCGCCCCGCCGAGCTGACCGGCGCCCCGCGCGGCCGGGACGCGAAGTCCGCCCTGCAGGAATGGGCGATGAGCCGGAGCCTGCCGATCCCGGCCTACGAGGTGGTGGAGCGCACCGGGCCGGACCACGCCCCGGTGTTCCGCATCGCGGTGCGCGTCGCCGGGATCGAGCCCGGCCTCGGGGAGGGCTCCTCGAAGCGCCTCGCCGAGCAGGAGGCGGCCCGCATCGTCCTGCGCCGCGAGGGCATCGTGGCGCCCGGGAGCCCGGACGGGGCGCCGGCGGTTGACAGCGAGGCCGGCGGTGCCGGCCCGGGAACGGAAGCATGATGGCGCGCGAGCCGCACGACGAACCGGACGCGGAGTTCGAGGACGAGGAGGCCGGCCCGGCGCTGCCGCTGATCCCGCCGCTGCCCGCCATGCCGGCCGACGCGCGGGCGGGCTTCGTCGCCCTCATCGGCGTGCCGAACGCGGGCAAGTCGACGCTCCTCAACAGCCTTGTCGGCACCAAGGTCTCGATCGTCTCCCGCAAGGTGCAGACGACGCGGGCGCTCGTGCGCGGCATCCTCATGGAGGGGCCGGCCCAGGTCGTGCTCGTCGACACGCCCGGCATCTTCGCGCCCAAGCGCCGCCTCGACCGGGCCATGGTGCACTCGGCCTGGAGCGGCGCGGCCGACGCCGACGCGATCGCCCTGCTGATCGACGCCCGCAAGGGCGTCGACGCGGAGGTCGAGGCCCTCCTCGGGCGCCTGCCCGAGGTGAAGCGCCCGCGGGTGCTCGTCCTGAACAAGATCGACCTGATCCCGCGCGAGAAGCTCCTTGCCCTGGCCTCGAGCCTGAACGAGCGCCTCGCCTTCACGCACACCTTCATGATCTCGGCGCTCAACGGCGATGGCGTGGAGGACCTGAAGCGGACGCTCGCCGGCATGATGCCGCCCGGTCCCTGGCTCTACCCCGAGGATCAGGTCTCGGATGCGCCGATCCGGATGCTCGCCGCCGAGATCACGCGGGAGAAGATCTACGACCGCCTGCACGAGGAACTGCCCTACCGCTCCACCGTCGAGACCGACCAGTGGGAGGTTCGCCCGGACGGGTCCGTACGCATCGAGCAGACGATCTTCGTGGAGCGCGAGAGCCAGCGCTCGATCGTGCTCGGCAAGGCCGGCCAGACCATCAAGGCGATCGGGCAGGCGGCCCGCATCGAGATCGCCGAGGTGGCCGAAGCCCGCGTCCACCTTTTCCTGCACGTGAAGGTCCGCGAGAACTGGGCGGACGACCCGGCCCGCTACCGCGAGATGGGCCTGGAATTCCCACGGGGCTAGCGCCCGTCCCCGTCAACCGCCGCGCTCCCCGCCCTCGTCGCGGGGCAGGGTACGGCCCACTTCATCGACCCACACGCCGATGCCAAGCCCCAACCACGCCGTCTATGGCCTGCCCCCGGCCGAGCTCGCCACCGTGCCGGACGATGCGATCCAGGTCTCGCCCCTCCTGCCCGGGTCGGAGCGCCTGGAGGACCTCGCGCCCGCGAGCCTCGACGCCGTCACGCTGCTGGCGCCCCCCGGCACCGTGGAGCGGCGCTACGCCCTCGCCCTCGCGCTGCGGGCGCTGCGTCCGGGCGGCGCATTCCTGGCGCTTGCCCCGAAGGACCGGGGCGGCGCCCGCCTCGGCCGGGAGATCACCGACCTCGCCGCCCCGCCCGCCGAGGAGGCCCGGCGCCACCACCGCATCTGCCGCCTCAGCCGGCCGGCGGGCGAGCTGCCGCTCGCCGAGGCGATCGCCGCGGGCGCTCCGCGCCACATCGAGAACCTGTCGGCCTGCACGCAGCCGGGGGTGTTCGCCTGGGACCGGCTCGACCCCGGCAGCGCGCTGCTCCTCGCGAACCTGCCCGCCTTGAAGGGACGGGGCGCCGATTTCGGCTGCGGCCTCGGCCTCCTCGCCCGGGCGGTTCTGGCCTCGCCGGAGGTGACGGCACTGACGCTCATCGACCTCGACCGGCGGGCCGTCGACATGGCGGCCCGCAACGTCACGGATCCCCGCGCCGCGATACGTTGGGCCGACCTGCGCGAGCCCGATCCCGGCCTCGCCCGCCTCGACTTCGTGGTGATGAACCCGCCCTTCCACGAGCGGGGGGATGCCGACCACGGCCTCGGCCAGGCCTTCATCCGCCGCGCCGCGGAGTCGCTGCGCCCCGGCGGCACGCTCTGGGTCACCGCGAACGCGCACCTGCCCTACGAGCGCAGCCTCGCCGAGGCCTTCAAGACCGTCACCCCGCGGGCCGCGGCCGGCGGCTACAAGGTCTACGAGGCCCGCAAATGAGTGGTTCGGCGTGAGCAAGGGCACGAGCCTCCGCCTCGACCGGCTGCTCGCCAACCTCGGCTACGGCTCGCGCCGCGAGGTGGCGGCGCTCGCCCGCAACGGACGCGTGGTGCTCGACGGAGCGCCGCTCACCGATGCCGACCGGCGCATCCCGGTGACGCCGGACCTCCCCGAGCGCATGCGCATCGACGGGGACCCGGTCGACCCGCCGCCCGGCCTCGCCCTGCTGCTGCACAAGCCGCTCGGCGTCACCTGCTCCCACAAGGAGGCCGGCCCCCTGGTCTACGGCCTGCTGCCCGAGCGCTGGCGGCGGCGCGACCCGGCGATCTCAACCATCGGGCGCCTGGACAAGGAGACCTCCGGCCTCCTGCTGATGACCGACGACGGGGCGCTGCTGCACCGGATCATCGCGCCGAAGGCGAGCGTCACGAAGCGCTACCAGGTCACCCTGGACCGGCCGCTCACGGGCCGCGAGGGCGCGATCTTCGCCTCCGGAACCCTGATGCTGGAGGGCGAGGAGCGGCCCCTACTGCCCGTCCCCCTCGACGTCCACGACGACACGCACGCGGCCGTGACGCTCACGGAGGGACGCTACCATCAGGTCCGCCGGATGTTCGCGGCGGTCGGCAACCACGTCACGGCGCTGCACCGCGACCGCGTCGGCGGCCTCGACCTGCCCGCCGACCTCGACGCGGGCGCGTATCGCCTGCTCGGCGCTGCGGAGATCGACCGAATCTTCGCCGCGGCCTGAGGGTCCGGCGACTCAGATGCCGGATCCCGGTCAGGCCTTCTTGGACTCCTCCTCGAGGCGCCCGAACAGGTCGCGCAGGTCGATTCTGTCCGTCCCGTCGAGACCGGCAGCCGTGAACAACGCCTCGGTCAGGGTCTCACCGAGGCCGCGGTAGTTCTCGAAATCGCTCTCGGTGAAGAACTGGTTGAGCGTCGGCTCGTGCGGGAAGGCCTCGCGCCGCACCTTTCCGGCCGCGATGGTGATGGGCAGGTCGTCGGGCAGGTAGGGCTTGAGGAAGACGAGGCGTCCTTCCGCGGCCGGCAGGCCGTCCCGCGCCGGATAGCTGATCCAGGCGAGGGCGCCGATCTGCGCCAGGGCCTTCTCCTTCGCCTTGATGGGCGGCGCGAAGGTCACCGCGATGCCGAGGTCGATCGCCGCGAACTGCAGCGCCCGGCCGAGATCCTCGTAGCCGTAATCCGCGTCCTGTCCCGCATCGACGGCGACGATCAGGTCGCAGCGGCGGCGCAGCATCTCGTAGAGGCCGAGATTGTCGAAGTGTCCGCCGTCCGAGAGGTAGACGAAGTCGCCGTCGTCGCGGGAGCGGCCGGTCAGCTCGGAGAGGAGGGCCCGTACTGCGTTCCGCGGCCCGCCGCGCCGCATGTCCCTCGGGATGAGCCCGGCGCCGGGATTCGGCAGCCAGGCCCCGAGGCGGACGTTGAACAGCGTCATCACGAAGGCCGTCAGGGCTGAAGAGTGGTAGCCCATGTTCGGGCTCGCCGCCGCACCCGAGATCGTCATCGCCGTGCCGAGGCTGATGCCCTTCTTCCTGTCGTCGAGCCCGGTCTGGCGTTCCTCGCCCGCGTAGATCTTTGTCCGCACATAGGCGCCCTTGATGGGGTCCTTGGCAGGATCCTTGGTGGCCCCGGCAGGCCGCCGGCCGAGCTGGGCCGAGCCGCAGTGCATGGGCGTGATCGTGAAGGAATCGGCCTTGCGCGCGGCGTAGGCCGGGTCGAACCCCTTCGTCCGGTTGAGAGCGACGTTGATCACCGGGAACAGCCGCCGCGGCGCGCGGCGCGCGAAGGCGTCCCGGACCCGGAGGTTGTCGAGGGGGTCGAACCCCGTGAATCGGTCCGGACGCTTGTCGGCGGGCCTGCGCGCCGAGCCCAGGAAGCCGCGGATCAGGCGGCTGCGGTAGACGGCGTGCATCGAGAAGCGGTTCAGGTTGATCAGGCTGCCGAGCCAGAAGGCCAGCCCGGCGGCGCCGAGAGTGAGCAGGATGGCCACGGTCGCGATCGGCCTCATCGCGAGCGGCTGGTCGGGCCCGGCGGGCCATAGCAGGGCGATGCGGCCGATCCCCACCGCCGTCCCGTGCCCGATCAGCACGAGGAGTGCGCCCCCGAACAGGACGATGCCGAGGTTCGTGAGGAGCGCGAGCGGCACTTGGCGCCCCTTCGCCTCCGGTCCCCGGGCCGCGAAGGCCGTCATCGCGCTGCGCCCGAGCCAGGCGACGAGGCCGCCCGACGCGACGCCGCCCCCGGCGAGGGCGGCGATCCCCTTGTCGGTCCACGCGGTGAGGTGCGAGCCTCCGATCACCACGACGACTCCGAGGAGGCAGGCGGCCAGAACGACGACGAGCTTCGTCCCGTTGAGCCGCGCGAGCCACTCCCGGTCGAGGTCGCTGCGCAGGCCGGCCCGCCGCAGGGCGACGAACACGGTGGTGCGCAGCGCCTCGGCGAGGGCGACCCAGAGCGGCCCCGCGAGGGCGAGCCAGTAGATGTCGAGGTCCTTGGCCGCCCAGATGCCCCACCAGAGGAGGCCCGCGGAGACGAGGGCGCTCGTGACCCAGGGCAGGAAGCCCTTTCGGAACAGCTTGACGTGCCAGTGGTAGGCCTTCTTGTCCATCTCCGCGTCGCCCGTCCGGTAGGGCCTGCTCGCCTCCCAGGCGAAGGCGATGCCGTAGGCGAACAGGCAGGCCGCGAGGCCGAGGAGGGGCAGGAACGCGAATTCCAGGTCCGTCCAGGTCCGGGTCTCGGCGATCGGCGGAACACAGACGGCGGGCTCGGGAACAGCGGGGCAGGCGGCCCGGGCCTCGACGAGCGCGCGGCTCGCGGCGTGCGCCGCGGCGGCGACGAGGGCGGAGTCGTCGGTGGCGCCCGCCGGGCAGGCGGCCGGCGCCGCGGCGCAGGCGGGCTTCGGCCGGGTGCCGAACACGTCGTGCAGGGGGGCGGTGTGATGATCGGAGAAGATGCGCGGCGCCGCGGCCATCGGGACGGCGAAGCACCAGAGGAGGATCGGCAGGATGATCCGCCACCGCACCTGACCCGCGTCGGGCCCGAAGGTCTGGGCCGGATCGCCGGGTTTGATCTCGGAGGCCGGCCGATCGGGGTGGCTGTGGCTCGGCACCCCGAGGATCGAGAAGCACGCGGCCGCGAACAGGCCGGCGCCGCCGGCGGCGAGCAGGACGAAGTCGGCCGCTCCATTGAAGCATGCGTCGGCCGGCCCTCTGAGGCCCGCGTCAGTCGCCAATTTGCAGCTGGCGTCGGCCGTCGCGGGAATCAGCGCGGCCGTCAGCGCTACGTAGACGAGCGGCACGCCGACCAGCGCGACGAAGATCGGCAGCAGCACGAACCAGGTGATCAGTGTGTTGCGCAGCCACAGCAGGATCCCGGTCAGGGTGTCGAGGGAGAGCAGGCCGGGCTCCGGCGCCAGGAAGCTCGTGAAGCGCCGCAGCGCGTGCACCCGCCCGCCGGGGCGGTCGCTCTCGGGACCGGCGATGTCCGCTTCCGCCTGCGCGACGCTCGCGGGCCGGCCGGCGGCGGCGGGGTCGTCGCACTGGCTGGCGATCGCCCGGGTCAGCCAGGAGGCGATGTAGCCGCCGCCCGACACGGTGGAGAGGTAGTGGAACTGCTCGAGCAGGCCGCGGCGCGCCAGAGCCTGCAGCACGCCCAGGCAGAACGCGGCGCTGCGCACGCCGCCCCCCGACAGGCACAGGGCGGAGGGCTGCTCGCTCGGCTTGAGCCGCAGCAGGCGACGCTCCCGCCTGAGGACCTGCTCGGTCGTGAAGGGCGTGATCGGCGTCTGCGCGCGGGACATCGCTGCGCCCCTCAGGTCCGGGTCAGGGCGTAGCTCAGGCCCTGGTGCAGGACGCGGCGGCAGAAGCGTGCGTCGAGGATCGGGTTGCGCGCGGCCGGCAGGCGGGTCTCGTCGTAGGTGCTGATGCAGGTCACGAGCATCGCGGCGAGTGCCGCCCGCTTCTCCGAGCCCGGCCCGATGGCCCCGTCCGGCTTCGAGATCAGGGCCACCAGCAGGGTGCCGTACTGGCTGAGGATCATCGCATAGGCGTCGTGGCCGATGACGCCGTTGGCATAGGCCTGGCAGGCCGCGTGGAGGCCGTCGCGCAGCGCCAGCACCCCGGCCGTGCGGCCCTGCAGTTCCGTGACCTTCTCGGTCTGCGCGAAGGCCCCCGCGAGGCTGCCGCTGCCCTTCTCGGGCACGGTGACGTTGAGGTTGACGTTGCCGCTGCGGCCGAACTCCACGGCGTAGTCGGGGCTCGGCTCCGTGCAGACGACCGGCCGCAGCACGCCGTCCGGTCCGGGCCGCGGGCGCTCGGTGACGAGGCGCAGGTTCCCGGTGGTCGCGACGGTGTTCGACGTGCCGAACTGAAGCTGCGTCACCTTCAGGCTCGGAGAGTCGCAGGCCGTGAGCAGGCACAGCGACAGGATGCATCCCAGAATACGCATGGACGGCCCCCTTCGGACTCGGCCCCCGGGCCGAGCGGTCGCGCCGCCGGTCACCGGCGACGAGCGAGGCCGGTCGGGCGCCGGGTAACCTCGCTAAGGTTGCATTAATACACTTGAAGTTTGTTTTGGGAAGGCGGCCGATCAGAGGATCCAAGATTATCCCGCGGCGGAATCCGGGTGATCGCAACCGGGGCGGTCGTCCGGGACGGCGCGGCTCGCGGCTGCCTTGCGTCCGCAGGCCCGCTCTGGTAAGGCCCCGCCCATCCCACACGCGGAGCCGGCCTCATGCCTGAATGAGGCGTTTCCGGTGGCCGGCTGGTCTCAGCCGGTCGCTTCCTCCGCGGCGGTATCAACCGGAGAGAACCCAGATCATGGCCGTCGATTTCTCTATGCGCCAGCTCCTCGAGGCGGGCGCCCATTTCGGGCACCAGTCCCACCGCTGGAACCCGAAGATGCAGCCCTACATCTTCGGCACCCGCAACAACATCCACATCATCGACCTCGCCCAGACCGTCCCGGCGCTGCACCAGGCCCTTCAGGCCGTGAGCGACACGGTGGCGCGCGGCGGTCGCGTGCTGTTCGTCGGCACGAAGCGCCAGGCGGCCGACACCATCGCCGAGGCCGCCAAGCGGTCCGCGCAGTACTACGTCAACTCCCGCTGGCTCGGCGGCATGCTGACGAACTGGAAGACCATCTCGGGCTCGATCCAGCGCCTGCGCAAGGTCGACGAGACCCTCGAGGGCGGCGGCCAGGGCCTCACCAAGAAGGAGCGCCTGATGCTCTCCCGTGAGAAGGAGAAGCTCGAGAAGGCGCTCGGCGGCATCAAGGACATGGGCGGCGTGCCCGACCTCCTGTTCGTGATCGACACGAACAAGGAGCAGCTCGCCATCAAGGAGGCCCAGCGCCTCGGCATCCCGGTCGCCGCGATCGTCGACACGAACTGCAACCCGGACGGCATCACCTACGTGGTCCCGGCCAACGACGACGCCGGCCGCGCCATCGCGCTCTACTGCGATCTCATCGCCCGCGCGGCGATCGACGGCATCTCCCGCGGCCAGGGCACCTCGGGCGTCGACCTCGGCGCCTCCGAGGAGCCGATGGCCGAGGAGCTGCCGGCGAACGACGACGTCGCCGCCGCCTCCGTGGAGTCGGGCGCGATCGACCAGGCCGACGTGGCCGCGCTCGCCGAGTCGACCGAGCACTTTGAGCTGCTCGCCGCCCCCCGCGGCGCGCCGGACGACCTGACCAAGCTGAACGGCGCCGGTCCGCAGATCGTCCAGAAGCTCAACGATGCCGGCATCTACCACTACTGGCAGGTGGCCGCGATGACCCCCGAGGACGTCGCCCGCGTCGATGCCGACCTGAAGCTCAACGGCCGCTTCGGCCGCGACGGCTGGGTCGACCAGGCCCGCGGCTTCGTCGAGGCCGCCGCCGCCGCCTGACCTGCCTGGGCCCCCGGCGCGCGCCGGCGGGGACAGGAACCGACACCGTCACACGAGCCCGGCGCTCTCCCCTCGAGCGCCGGGCTCCGTTTCATCTGATCGACAGAAAGGACCCGCCATGGCCAACATCACCGCCGCGATGGTGAAGGAGCTCCGCGAGAAGACCGGCGCGGGCATGATGGACTGCAAGGGCGCCCTCAACGAGACGGACGGCGACCTCGAGGCCGCGGTCGACTGGCTGCGCAAGAAGGGTCTCGCCAAGGCCGCCAAGAAGGCCGGCCGCGTCGCCGCCGAGGGCCTCGTCGCCGTCGAGTCGTCCGGCCACCACGCCGCGATCGTCGAGGTGAACTCCGAGACGGACTTCGTCGCCCGCAACGACGGCTTCCAGGCCTTCGTGCGCGAGGCCGCCAAGACCGCCCTCAACACCGACGGCACCCTCGAAGGGCTGCAGGCCGCCCACTTCCCGGGCGAGGCGACGACCGTCACGGACAAGCTGCAGAGCCTCATCGCCACGATCGGCGAGAACATGAACCTGCGCCGCGTCGCCAAGCTCGACGTCCAGAAGGGCGTCATCGCGAGCTACGTGCACAACCAGGTCAGCGAGGGCCTCGGCAAGATCGGCGTGCTCGTCGCCCTCGATTCCGAGGCCGACGTCGACGCGCTCTCGACCCTCGGCCGCCAGATCGCCATGCACGTCGCCGCGACGAACCCGGTGGCGCTCGACGCGTCCGGCGTCGATGCCGCGACGCTGGAGCGCGAGGGCAACATCCTGCGCGAGAAGAACGCCGGCAAGCCGGACCACGTCCTGCAGAAGATCGTCGAGAGCGGCCTGAAGACCTACTACAAGGAGGTCACCCTCCTGGAGCAGCCCTTCGTGCACGACGGCTCGAAGTCGGTCGCGCAGGTGCTCAAGGAGGCCGAGGGCAAGCTCGGCAAGCCGGTCAAGCTCACGGGCTTCGTGCGCTACGCCCTCGGCGAGGGCATCGAGAAGGAAGAGGGCCCGGACTTCGCCACCGAGGTCGCCCAGCAGGCCGGCCGCGCCTGATCGCGGCGGGCCCGCTCCGGCGGGTCCCCCGCGCGCCACCGAAGGGCTCCCCGTCCCGGAACGGACGGGGAGCCCTTCGGCGTTTCTCCCCTCGACGGCCCACGCCCGCTTAAGTAGAAGCCACCGCGGCCCGCCTCGCGGGCCGGCGTTTCGAGTCGAGGCCGGCGTGTTCGGGCCGGTGACGAGGGGGTGGCCCATGCCGGAGACGACGCCGTTCCGCCGCGTCCTCGTGAAGCTCTCCGGCGAGGCGCTCGCCGCCCCGGACGGCTACTGGTTGCATCCCCCGACGCTCGCGGGCCTCGCCGAGGACATCGCCCGCACCATGGAGACCGGGATCGAGATCGCCCTGGTGGTCGGCGGCGGCAACATGATCCGCGGTGCCCGCATCTCGGCGGCCGGCTTCATCGACCGCGCCACCGGCGATTCGCTCGGCATGATGGCGACGGTCATGAACTCGCTGGCGCTGGAGACGGCCCTCAACGCGGCCGGCGTCACGGCGCGCACCATGTCGGCGGTCTCGATGCCGACGATCTGCGAGACCTTCGCGCGCCAGCCCGCGCTCCACCACCTCGACAAGGGGCAGGTGGTGATCCTCGCGGGCGGCACCGGCAACCCCTACTTCACGACCGACACCGCGGCGGTGCTGCGCGCCGCCGAGCTGCGCTGCGAGGCCGTCCTGAAGGCCACCCAGGTCGACGGCGTCTACTCGGCGGATCCGAAGCGGGACCCCAACGCCATCCGGTACGACCGCATCACCCACGACGAGGCCATCGCGCGCGACCTCAAGGTGATGGACACCGCGGCCTTCGCCCTGGCCCGCGAGAGCCGCCTCTCCATCGTGGTCGGATCCGTGCACGCGCCGAGCTCGATCACCGCCATCCTGACCGGCGCCGCGCCCGCGACCCACGTCGTGCCGTAAGGGGCACCACAGGCGGGATTCGTCCCGCGCGGGACGTGAGCCACGCATCCATTTGCGACCCTCCGGATTTTCGTTCATTGAAGCCGCGACGCGACCGGGCCTCGGGGCCCGGCCCCATTCGCGAACGGCACGCCTCGGGAACTGCAGGATATGGCCACACCGGACTTCGACCTGAACGACATCAAGCGCCGCATGCAGGGCGCCGTGGCCTCGCTCTCCAAGGACCTCGGCTCGCTGCGCACCGGCCGCGCCACGCCGAGCCTCCTCGACCCGATCCAGGTCGACGCCTACGGCGCGATGATGCCGATGGCGCAGGTCGCGACCGTCAGCGTGCCGGAGCCCCGCCTGCTCAGCATCTCGGTCTGGGACCGCAGCATGATCTCGGCCGTCGAGAAGGCGATCCGTGAGAGCGACCTCGGCCTCAACCCGCAGACCGAGGGGCAGACCATCCGCCTGCGCATCCCCGAGATGAACGAGCAGCGCCGCAAGGAGATGGTCAAGGTCGCCCACAAGTACACGGAGGAGGCGCGCGTCGCCGTCCGCCACGTGCGCCGGGACGGTCTCGACCACCTCAAGAAGCTCCTGAAGGACAGCGCCATCTCGGAGGACGACGAGAAGCGGCAGGCGACCGAGGTCCAGAAGGCGACGGACCACCACATCGCCGAGATCGACGGCGTGCTCGCCTCGAAGGAAAAGGAAATCATGCAGGTGTGAGACCCTGCCGGGCCGGCGCGGGACGACCTTCGCGACCTGAAAAAAGCCCTGAGGTTGTACTCCGCTGCCACGTCGGCGTGAGGTAAGGGGAGAGGCGCGTGGAGCGTTCCGAGCACGCGCGCCAGGTCGAGGCGGGCATGATGAGCGAAAGTCAGGCGGCCGCACGGGTGGAGGCGCGACCGGCCCAGGTGGGGCGCGCGGCCCCCGAGCACGTCGCCATCATCATGGACGGCAACGGGCGCTGGGCGGCCGGGCGCGGCCTGCCGCGCGTCGAGGGCCATCGCCGCGGCGTCGAGGCCGTGCGCCGGGCGGTCCGCGCTGCCATCGAGCTCGGCGTCCGCTACCTCACCGTGTACGGCTTCTCCTCCGAGAACTGGCGGCGGCCCCCGGCCGAGGTGGCCGACCTGATGGGCCTCCTCAAGCTGTTCGTGCGGCGCGACCTGTCCGAGTTGCACGGCGCCAACGTGCGCGTGCGCATCATCGGCGAGCGCGAGGGCCTGCACGCCGACATCGCCGGCATCCTGGCCGAGGCCGAGGAGCGCACGCGAGGCAACACCGGCCTCACCCTGGTGGTGGCCTTCAACTACGGCGGCCGCCAGGAGATCGTGCGGGCGATGCGCCGGCTCGCGGACGCCGTGGCGGCGGGGCGCCTCGCGCCGGAGGCTATCGACATCGATGCCATGACGGGGGCCCTCGACACGACCGGCATCCCCGACCCCGACCTCGTGATCCGCACCTCCGGCGAGCAGCGGCTCTCGAACTTTCTGACCTGGCAGACGGCCTATGCCGAGTACGTCATCGTGCCGGAGTTCTGGCCGGACTTCGACCACGCCGCCTTCGCGGCCGCCATCGACGAGTACCACCGGCGGGACCGCCGCTTCGGCGGCCTGAGCCAGCGGGCCGGATGATGGGACCGCGCGGCGAGGCGGCGCCCGCCACCGCCGGCCGCGGCCCCTTCGGCGGGCGCGAGTTCGGCCTGCGGGTCTTCTCCGGCGTCGTGCTGGCCGCCGTCGTGGTCTCGGCGCTGATCGTGGGGGGCTGGCCCTTCGCGGTGATCTGGCTCGCCGCCGCGATCGTCGGGGCCGCCGAATGGATCGGCATGAGCCGGACCCTGCCGCGCCGGGCCCTCACCGCCGTCATCGCCGCGACCCTCGCCCTCCTGGTGCTCTGCCTGCACGCCGCGGCAGCGCCCTGGGTCGGCCTCGCGGTGCTCGGCATCGGTGCCGCGCTCGTCCTCGGCCTCGCCCATGACGGCCGCGGCCGCCTGCGGGCGCTCGGCGGCCTCCTCGGCGGCGCGGTCATCGCCCTGGTACCCACGGCGCTGCGCGACGACCCGCTGATCGGCATCCTGGGACCCGCCTGGATGTTCGCCGTGGTCTGGTCGACGGACGTGATCGCCTACTTCACGGGCCGCACCTTCGGGGGCCCGAAGCTGATGCCCGCGGTCTCGCCGAAGAAGACGTGGTCCGGCGCGGTGGGCGGCCTCGTCGGCGGCGTCGCGGCCGGCACGCTTCTCGTCGCCCTCGCGCGGGCGGAGGGCTGGAGCCCGCTGGCCGGAACCTCCCTCGTCCTCGTGGCGGCCCTCAGCGCCGCGGCCTCGGTCCTGAGCCAGGCCGGCGACCTCGTGGAATCGGCCCTGAAGCGCCGGTACGGCGTGAAGGATTCCGGCCGCTCGATCCCCGGCCACGGCGGCGTCATGGACCGGCTCGACGGCTTCTTCGCGGTGGCGCTGCTGGCCGGCCTCACCCTCATCCTGCGCCGCGCGCTCGCGGCCTGACGGAGCGACCCCCCGTGCCCCTCACCGTCGCGATCCTCGGCGCCACCGGCTCGATCGGCCGCTCCACCATGGACCTCCTGGCCCAGCACGCCGACCGGTTCCGGGTCGGCGCGGTGGTGGGCGGCAAGGATGCGGCGGCGCTGGCCAAGCTCGCCCGCGAGACCCGCGCGCAGTTCGCGGCGCTGGCCGACGAGGCCTGCGGCCCGGAGCTGCGCGAAGCGCTCGCCGGCTCGGGCATCCCGAACGGCGCCGGCGAGGCGGCCGTGCTCGAAGCGGTCGCGCGCGAGGCCGACATCGTGGTGGCGGCGGTGAGCGGCGCCGCCGGCCTGAAGCCGACCCACGCGGCCCTGCGCCTCGGCCGCACCGTGGCGCTCGCCAACAAGGAGAGCCTCGTCTGCGCCGGCGACGCCTTCATGCGCGACGCCGCCCGCTACGGCGCGAAGCTCCTGCCGGTCGATTCCGAGCACAACGCCCTGGCCCAGGCGCTGGGCGAGGGCGCGATCGCGGACGTCGCCAAGATGACCATCACGGCCTCCGGCGGCCCGTTCCGGACCTGGACCCGCGAGCGGATCGCAGCCGCCTCCGCGGCGGAGGCGGCCGCCCACCCGACCTGGTCGATGGGCATGAAGATCAACATCGATTCCGCCTCCCTGATGAACAAGGGGCTGGAGCTGATCGAGGCCCACCACCTCTTCGCCCTGGAGCCGGCCCGCCTCGACGTGATCGTGCACCCGCAATCGATCGTCCACGGCCTCGTGTACTGGCGCGACGGCGCCGTCACGGCCGGCCTCGCGATGCCCGACATGCGCGTGCCGATCGCCCACTGCCTCGGCCTCGGCGAGCGCCTGACCATCGCCCGCGGACGCACCCTCGACCTCGCCGCGGCGGGCAGCCTCACCTTCGAGCCGGCAGACGAGGGCCGCTTCCCGTGCCTGGCGATCGCCCGCGCGGCCCTCGCCGACGGGGCCGCCGCGCCCACGGTGATGAACGCCGCCAACGAGATCGCGGTCGCCGCCTTCATCCGGGGGCAGATCGCCTTCTACGACATCGCCGGCCTCGTCGAGCGCGCCTGCACGCACTTCGCGGGCACCTATCGCACCGCGCCGGCCGACGTGGAGGAGGCGCTGGCCATCGACGCGCACGTGCGCGCCTGGAGCGCCGAGGCGCTGCCGGAGCTTCGCGCCGCGGGCTAGGGCGTTTCGGGACCGTATCCGGCGAGAAACACCCGCACGGCCTCGGTCACCCGGTACTCGACATCCGCCTCGCTCACCGAGCCGCCCGCGTTGAAGAGCAGGCGCGTCAGGAGCCCCGCCTGGCAGAGGTGCAGGAAGTGCCGGGCGGCGAGTTCGGTGTCGGCGGCCCGCAGGCGCCCGGCCGCCACCTGCCGGTCGAGGTAGGCGGCGAGCCGCGCCACCCCCTGCGCCGGCCCCGCCTCGAAGAAGGTCTGCCCGAGCCGCGGGAACTTCTCCGAGGCGCCGATCACCATGCGGACGATCGAGACGTGCTCGCAGCGGCCCATCTCCACGAGGTAGGTCCGGCCGAGCTCCGTCAGGGTGGTGCGGACGTCCGGATCCTCGGGGTCGAGCCGGAACAGCGCCTCGGCGAGCTGCTTCTTCGACTGCACAGTGAGCGCCTCGAACAGCGCCTCCTTGTTGTCGAAGTAGACGTAGAGCGTGCCCTTCGAGACGCCGGCCTGCTTGGCGATCTCGCCCATGCTGGCGCCGTCGAAGCCCGCGGCCATGAACACCGCCCGTGCGCCGTCGAGGATCTGGCGCCGCTTGTCCGCCTCAGGCGTGAGCTTCGCCTCGCCGCGCTCCAGGGCTTCCGCCACCGCCATTCCCGCCACCCTCTCGATTGACCGAACCGTTCAGTCAGCATATCTTGGCGAGCGTCGCGGTGCGGGTCAATCCGTGCCGCTCATTGACCGAACGGTTCGGTCAAAGGAAATGCGATGACGCTTCGAGACGATCACGGCCGCGAGCCTGCCCCGTCCATCGAGTCGGCGCCCAACGAGGCACCGCTCCCGGCTGGTGCCCCCGTCGCGCGCGTGCCCGCCGTCGCGGTTGGTCCTGGGGCGGTGGAGGTGGCACCGGTCCGCAGGCGCCGGCCGCTGCGCGCGCTCGTCCTCCTCGCGCTGCTCGCCGGCGCGCTCGGGGGCGGGGGTTATGCCGGGTGGCAGTGGTGGAGCGTCGGGCGCTTCTTCGTCTCGACGGACGACGCCTACGTGCAGGCCGACATCTCGGTCCTCGCCGCGAAGGTGCCCGGCTACCTCTCCGCGGTGCCGGTCCGGAACGGGCAGTCGGTCCGCCAGGGCGAGGTGATCGCCCGCATCGAGGACGGCGACTACCGCCTCGCGGTCGATGCCGCGCACGACAAGCTTCTCACCCAGCAGGCCACCATCCTGCGCATCGGCCGCCAGGTCGAGGCGGCGGAGGCGCAGGTCGCGCAGGGCGCCGCGCAGATCGAGGCCGCGCGCGCCGATGCGGTGCGGGCGGCCGCCGACTACCAGCGACAGCAGCAGCTCGAGAAATCCGACTTCGTGGCGCGCTCGCGCATCGAGCAGGCCCGGGCCGACCGCGACCGCACCGAGGCCACCGTGAAGGGCGCCGAAGCCGCCCTCGTGGCGACGCGCGCCAACATCGAGGTGCTGCGCGCCCAGAAGCGGGAGGCCGAGGGGCTCGCCGCCGAGCTGCAGGTCGCCGAGGATCGGGCAGCGCGCGACCTCTCCTTCGCGACGATCCGCGCGCCCTTCGACGGCGTCGTCGGCAACAAGGCCGTCGAGGCGGGCGCCTACGTGGCGCCGGGCTCGCGCATCGCGGCGCTCGTTCCCTTGGAGAGCGTACGGATCGACGCCAACTTCAAGGAGACGCAGCTCGCCCACATGCGGCCGGGCCAGCCCGTGCACGTCGCCGTCGATGCCTACCCGGACCGCGACATCGTCGGCGAGGTCGAGTCGCTGTCGCCGGCCTCGGGCTCGGTCTTCAGCCTGCTGCCGCCCGACAACGCCACCGGCAACTTCACCAAGATCGTGCAGCGCCTGCCCGTGCGGGTGCGGGTGCCCGAGGCGGTCGCCCGCGAGGGCCTGCTGCGGCCCGGCCTGTCGGTCACCGTGCGGGTCGACACGCGCGAAGCCACCCGCGAGGCGGCCGGCGCCCGCACCCGCACGGCGGGCGCGGAGTAGCCGCGATGGCCGCCACGGCAGCGGCGGCGGCGCGTCCCGCCGAGCCGCCCCTCGACCGCCGCCGGATGGTGGCGTTCCTGTGCATGGTCTTCGGGATGTTCATGGCGATCCTGGACATCCAGATCGTCTCCGCCTCCCTCAACGAGATCCAGGCCGGCCTCTCGGCCTCGGCCGACGAGATCCCCTGGGTCCAGACGAGCTACCTGATCGCCGAGGTGATCATGATCCCGCTCTCGGGCTTCCTGTCGCGGGTGATCTCGACGCGCTGGATGTTCACGATCGCGGCGGGCGGCTTCACGCTGATGAGCCTGATGTGCGCGACGAGCTCGTCCATCGGCGAGATGATCGTCTGGAGGGCGCTGCAGGGCTTCATCGGCGGTGGCATGATCCCCACGGTCTTCGCCTCGGCCTTCACGATCTTCCCGCCCTCGAAGCGCTCGATCGTCTCGCCGATGATCGGCCTCGTGGCGACCCTCGCCCCGACCATCGGCCCGACCGTCGGCGGCTACCTCACCGACCTGTTCTCCTGGCACTGGCTGTTCCTGATCAACGTGGTGCCGGGCATCGCCGTCACGATCTCGACATTCCTGCTGGTCGATTTCGACGAGCCGAACTTCGAGCTGTTCCGCCGCTTTGACTGGTTTGGCCTCGCCTTCATGGCGGGCTTCCTCGGCTGCCTCGAATACGTGCTGGAGGAGGGGCCGAACCACGACTGGCTGGCCGACGAGGCGGTGCTCGCCTGCGCGGTCGTCTGCAGCGTGTCCGGGCTCGCCTTCTTCTGGCGCGCCTTCACGGCGCGCGAGCCGATCGTGGACCTGCGCGCCTTCGGGGACCGCAACTTCGCGGCCGGCTGCATCTTCAGCTTCGTGATGGGCATCGGCCTCTACGGCCTGACCTACCTCTACCCGGTCTATCTCGGCCGCGTCCGGGGCTACTCGGCGCTCCAGATCGGCGAGACGATGTTCGTCTCCGGGCTGTGCATGTTCGCGACCGCGCCGATCGCCGGGCGCTTCTCGGCCCGCGCCGACCCGCGGGTGCTGATGGCGCTGGGCTTCTCGGGGTTCGCGCTGGGCACCTGGATCGTCACCGGGCTCACCAAGGACTGGGACTTCTGGGAGCTGCTGCTGCCCCAGGTGCTGCGCGGCTGCTCGCTGATGCTGTGCATGATCCCGATCAACAACATCGCGCTGGGCACCCTGCCGCCCGCCCGCATGAAGAACGCGTCAGGCCTCTACAACCTCACGCGCAACCTCGGGGGGGCGGTGGGGCTCGCGCTCATCAACACCCTGCTCAACGACCGCTGGGACCTGCACCTCGCCCGGCTGCACGAGCGCTTCACCTGGACGAGCGCCCAGGTCCTCGAGCGGCTCGACAGCCTGCGGCGGGGCTTCGAGCCCCTCGGCGGCGACGCGGCGGCGATGTCGCTGAAGGCCATGATGAACACGGTGCGGATCCAGGGGCTGCTGATGGCCTTCTCGGACGTGTTCCTGGTCCTCACCGGCCTGTTCCTCGCCATGGCCTGCGCGACGCCGCTGATCCGCCGGCCGCGGGCTGCGGCGGCCGGCGGCGGGGGCGGCCACTGAGCCGCCCCCGCCCGGGGGCGGGCGCATTGCGGGGATAGCGGGGCCGGGCGCGCGCGGCTGCGACGATCTTCGCGCCGCTCGCGGGTTTGCGTTGGCCGAGCCGCCGCACGATCTGCTAGATCTTGTGGTGTGGTCCCCTGAACGAGGACCCTGGGAAACGACGCATGGACTTCCTGAACGCCATGGGCGGGACCGCCGCCGGCTTCTTCGGCGCGGTGATACCCTTCCTCATCGTGCTCACCGTGGTGGTGTTCGTGCACGAGATGGGCCACTTCCTGGTCGGGCGCTGGTGCGGCGTCGGCGTCCACGCCTTCTCGATCGGCTTCGGGCCGGAGCTCGTCGGCTTCAACGACCGGCGCGGCACGCGCTGGAAGCTCTGCGCGATCCCCCTCGGCGGCTACGTGAAGTTCCACGGCGACGCGAACGGCGCCAGCGTGCCGGACCCCGAGACCCTCGCGCGGATGTCGCCCCAGGAGCGGGCGATCAGCTTCCCGACGCAGCCCCTCCCAAAGCGCGCCGCCATCGTGGCCGCGGGCCCCATCGCCAACTTCATCCTGGCCATCGCCCTGTTCGGCGGCGCCATCTACCTCGGCGGCCGCTACGAATTGCCCCCGCGCGTGCAGGCCGTGATGCCCAACAGCGCAGCCGCGCGGGCGGGCTTCGAGCCGGGCGACGTCGTGACGGCGATCGACGGCGAGGCGGTGTCGAACTTCATCGCCATGCAGCGCACGGTCTCGGCGAGTGCCGACACCACGCTCACCTTCACGGTGGAGCGGGCCGGCGAGGCGAAGCAGCTCACCGCGACGCCGGAGGTCTACGAGGAGCGCACGCCCTTCGGCCGCCACCGCCTCGGCCGCCTCGGCATCCAGGGCCCGAGCGGCTCGGAAGCGAAGCTCGTGCGCTACGGCCCGCTCGAATCCCTGAAGCTCGGCGTCCACGAGACCTACTTCGTGGTGGACCGTACCTTCGCCTACCTCGGCAAGCTGATCACGGGCCGGGAATCGGCCGACCAGCTCTCGGGTCCGATCGGCATCGCCCGGGTCTCCGGCGAGGTCGCGAAGGTCGGCGGCGTCGGCGGCCTCGTCGGGCTGATCGCGCTGCTCTCCGTCTCGATCGGCCTCCTGAACCTGTTCCCGGTGCCGCTCCTCGATGGCGGGCACCTCCTGTTCTACGCCTTCGAGGCGGTGCGCGGACGCCCCTTGAGCGAGCGCGCGCAGGAGATCGGCTTCCGCATCGGCCTCGCGCTGGTGCTCATGCTGATGCTGTTCGCGGCCTGGAACGACATCCTCAACCTTGGCGCCTCATGGGGCCGCGGCACCTGAATCCGGCGCCCTCGCGCGGCCACATTCGGCCGCGCGGGGCTCGTCCACAGGGTTGACGAAGCGTTTCGGGCGCGCGGCGGCGTTCCTGAAACGCGTGCGCGGACAGGGATTTACCCTTCCCTAACCGTGTTCCGCGATGCCGCCTCTTTCGCTCTCAGCGTTAAGTGGCGCGAAGGCCACGTCTCCCCAAAATCCCCTCCTGCGGGCCGACCCACGCGTTTGCTTCGAGGGGGAATCCCGCTAGAAGCTAGGCTGGGACCAGACGTCGGGATGGCCGGTCAACGGCTGCTCGGTTGCGGGTGCGAACCCGTTCTTTCGAATAAGAATACAGACGGGCGATTGAATGATGTCGATGACGGGGAAGCGCCGGCGCACGTCGGTGAAGCGGGCCATCGTCCTAGTCGCCGCCACGGCAGCTGGCGTCGCGCTGGGCGGCGCGGCGCAGGCGCAGCAGATCGTCGTCCAGGGCAACAAGCGCGTCGATTCCGACACGATCCGGTCCTACGTGACCGGCACGGCCTCGGGATCCGCCGAGGAGGCCCGCCGCAACCTGCTGGCGAGCGGCATGTTCTCGGACGTCAAGGTCTCGCAGGGGGGCGGCCGCACGGTCGTCACGGTCCGCGAGAACAACCTGATCAACCGCGTCTTCGTCGAGGGCAACAAGAAGATCGAGAAGGCTACCATCGAGGCCGAGCTCGAGACGAAGGCCCGCGGCGGGTTCAGCGAGGGTGTCGTCAACTCCGACGTCCAGCGCATCAAGGAACTCTACCGCCGCGCCGGCCGCGGCACCGCCAAGGTCACATACCGCACCGTCGATCTGCCGAACGGCCGCGTCGACGTGGTCTACACGGTTGAGGAAGGCGACAAGACCGGCATCGTGTCGATCAACTTCGTCGGCAACCGCGCCTACTCGGAGTCGAAGCTCAAGGACCTGATGACGTCCTCCGAGATGAACTTCCTGAGCTTCGTGAAGACCTCCGACGTCTACGATCCCGATCGCATCACCAACGACCTCGACCTCGTCCGCCGCTTCTACCTGAAGAACGGCTACGCCGACTTCCGCGTCGTCAACGCCGATGCGCGCTACGTCGAGGGCGGCGAGAAGGCCGGCTGGGTCATCACCGTCACGGTCGACGAGGGCGAGCAGTACACCGTCGGCGCCGTGGCGATCGACGCGCGCCTCCCCGGCCTCGACACCAGCCGCCTCGACGGCGAGGTGCGCGCCGCGGTCGGCGACGTCTACAACGCCGAGGATGTCGAGAAGACCCTCACGGGCGTGACCACGCAGGTCGCCCGCCAGGGCTTCCCGTTCGCCCAGGTCCGCCCGACCGGTCAGCGCGACCGCGCGACCCACCAGGTCGCCCTCGGCTTCGTGGTCGAGGACGGCCCGCGCGTCTACGTCGAGCGCATCAACGTCCGCGGCAACACCCGCACCCGCGACTACGTCATCCGCCGCGAGCTCGATATCACCGAGGGCGACGCCTACAACCGCGTTCTCACCGACCGCGCCGAGCGGCGCCTGAACGGCCTCGGCTTCTTCAAGAAGGTCCGCTTCTCGAACGAGCCCGGCTCGGCCCCGGACCGCGTGATCATCAACATCGACGTCGAGGATCAGCCCACGGGCTCGTTCTCTGTGGCGGGCGGCTACTCCACCCAGGACGGTATCATCGGCGAGGTCTCGGTCTCCGAGTCGAACTTCCTCGGTCGCGGCCAGTACGTGCGCGTCGCCGGCACCGGCGGCCAGTACGCCCGCGGCTTCGACTTCTCGTTCACCGAGCCGTACTTCCTCGGCTACCGCCTCGCGGCGGGCTTCGACGCCTTCTACAAGTACAGCGACCTGACCCGGTACTCGCGCTACGAGACGACCGTCTACGGCGGCCAGCTGCGCCTCGGCCTGCCGATCACGGAAGAGCTCGGCGTGACGCTGCGCTACTCGCTCTACAACACCGAGCTGAAGGTCCCGAACACCCTCAAGCGCCCCTACAACGACTGCTCGGTGCCGATCCCCGGCGTGACCGCGGTCTACAACCCGGGCACGATCATCAACGGGCAGAACGTCGGCGGCCTCGCGCAGTATCCGCTCTGCGCGTACAACGGCGAGGCGTCGATCGCGCTCAAGGGCTCGCAGGGCAACACCCTGACCTCGCTCGCGGGCCTCACGGTCGCGTACTCGACCCTCGACAACCTCGGCTCCCCGCGCAACGGCCTCTACGCCGAGCTGAAGCCCGACATCGCCGGCCTCGGCGGCGACTCGAAGTTCTTCCGCATCACCGGCGAGGCGCGCTACTACAAGGAGCTGTGGGAGGACGTCGTCGGCTTCGTCCGCTTCCAGGGCGGTCACGTCCAGGCTCTCGACGGCAACCCGCTGCGCATCACCGACCAGTTCTTCCTCGGCCCGTCGCTCGTCCGCGGCTTCGCGCCGAACGGCATCGGCCCGCGCGACGTCGGTATCGCCGACGCCCGCTCGAACGCCATCGGTGGCTCGACCTACGTGGGCGGCACCGTCGAGGTGCAGTTCCCGATCTGGGGCCTGCCCCGCGACCTCGGCCTGAAGGGCGCGCTCTTTGCCGACGCCGGCACACTGTTCGGCTACAACGGCCGCCGCGTATTCAACGTGAACGGCGACGCCTTCATCAACGGCATCGCTCCCGGCGGCGCCTGCAACTTCAGCGCGCTCACCATCGGCGTCGAGCCCGAGTGCGTGAACGTCCACGACTCGGCGGCGATCCGTTCGTCCATCGGCGCCTCGATCCTCTGGAACTCGCCGCTCGGCCCGATCCGCTTCGACTACGCCTACGCCCTGACCAAGGACGAGGGCGTGCGGGTCCCCGGCACGAACTTCCGCATCGGCAAGGATCAGACGCAGGCGTTCCGCTTCTCCGGCGGATCGCGCTTCTGAGGTCGCACCCGCGGGGGAGCCGGCAGGCCCCCCGCGGCGGCACATCGTTGGAACAGGCGCGGCGTCCCGGTCCACGGGCCGGGCGCGGCTCCGAGAAAAATGGTCGCGCGCCGGTCGGCATTCGCCGCACGGCGCGTTGTGGTGCATGGCCGACACAAGCTTCTTCCCCACCGCCGCCCGCCTCACCCACGCCGAGGCCGCCGCCGCCTGCGGGCTGGCGCTCCCCGAGGGCGCCGACCCCGCCGCCGAGATCGTCGCGGCGGCGCCCCTGGAGAGCGCGGGGCCGCGCGACCTCGCCTACATGGACAACGCCCGCTACGGGGAGGCCCTGGCGCAGACCCGGGCCGGCCTGTGCCTAGTCTCGCCGCGCTTCGCGCCCCGCGTCCCGACCGGCACCGTCGCCCTCGTGCTGCGCGACCCCTACCGGGCCTATGCGGAACTCCTCGCGCGGCTGCACCCGGACGCCATGCGCCCCGGCTCGCAGTTCGGCTCGGACGGCATCGCGCCGGGTGCCCACGTCCACCCCGCCGCGCGGCTCGAGGACGGGGTCCGGGTCGACCCGGGCGCCGTGGTGGGGCCGGGGGCCGAGATCGGCGCCGGCGCGGTGATCGGGCCGGGGGCGGTGATCGGCCCCGGCGTGCGCGTGGGGCGCGACACCTCCGTGGGCGCGGGCGCGACGCTCTCCCACGCCCTCGTCGGCAACCGCGTCATCATCCATCCGGGCGCCCGCATCGGGCAGGACGGGTTCGGCTTCGCCATGGGGGCGAGCCACCTCAAGGTGCCGCAGATCGGGCGCGTGATCGTGCAGGACGACGTGGAGATCGGCGCCAACACGACGATCGACCGGGGCGCCAGCCGCGACACGGTGATCGGGGAGGGGACCAAGATCGACAACCTCGTGCAGATCGCCCACAACGTGGTGATCGGCCGCCACTGCATCATCGTCTCGGGCGTCGGCATCTCCGGTTCGACCACCCTGGAGGATTACGTGGTGCTCGGCGGCCAGGTCGGCGTGGTGGGCCACCTGCGCATCGGCCGCGGCTCGCAGATCGCGGGCTCCTCGAACGTCAACCGGGACGTGCCGCCCGGCAGCCGCTGGGGCGGCACGCCGGCCAAGCCCGTGCGCACCTGGTTCCGCGAGCTGACGACGCTGGCGCGCCTCGCCGAGCGGTCGGGGCGCGACGAGGAGGCCTGAGCGACGGCCTGCGCGAATCCTTTGCGCAACGCGCTGAGTCTTTGTTAAGCGCCGCCGGCGAGCGGCCCGAAGCCTGGCTTTTCCGGCCGGAATCCTCCGCTAATCTCGCATCCGGAAGATCACGTTCGATTCGGCGCCCCGCGTCCGAGGCCGTGACGATCGCGGGGAGCCTGCGCTGAAGGAGATGACCGCGCAGGTGCGCCTACCGGGCGAGGAACGCCCACTGCGCGCGGGGCGCGCGCTCCTCGTCGTCTCCGTGCTGCTGCCGGGGCTGCTCCTGGCGCTCGCGAGCTGGCACAACCGCCGGGAGGTGCTGCGCGAGGCCGACACCCGCGTCGAGCGGACGCTGCGCATCCTCCACGAGCACGCCGTCAAGGTCTTCGAGACCCAGAAGCTCATCCTCGATCGCGTGAACGGCCGCCTGCCGTACCTCGACTGGACGCGCGAGGCGGACCGGGCCGACTTCCACGCCTTCCTGGCCGGCCTCCAGGACGAGTACGACCAGATCGCCACGGTGACGCTCACCGATGCGGAGGGGCGGATGCTGGCGAGCAGCCGGCGCTACCCGGCCGACCCCGCCGTCACCTTCGCGGACCGCGACTGGTTCGTGGCGCTGCGGAGCGCGGAGCCCAAGACCCTCTACGTGTCCCGGTCCTACATCGGCCGCCAGTCGGGGCAGTCCGTGTTCAACGTCGCCGCGCGCATCCTGAGCCCGGACGGGGCCTTCCGGGGCGTCATCGCGCTCTCGATCGACCGGTCGTACTTCGAAACCTTCTACCGGGAGATCGACCCGGAGACGCCCCACAGCGTCGTCCTGCTGCGGGCCGATGGCGAGATCCTGGCCCGCGAGCCGATCGGGGCCGCGGAGGGCTCAGGGCTGGAGGCGCCGGTCGCCGCCGCGGCCGGGCGCGCCGCGAGCGGGCCCGCCCGCGCGGTCTCGCCGGTCGACGGGGTCGCCCGCATCGTCGCCTATCGCCGGGTCGCGGCCTACCCGGTGTACATCGGCTTCGGCCTCGGCGAGACGGCGGTGCTGGCCGCCTGGTGGCGCAACACCGCGACCTACGCCCTCATCGCGGGCCTCGCGGCGCTCGCGCTCCTCGGCGTCTCGGTGCTGGCCCTGCGGCAGTCCCGGCAGGAGCAGCTCGCCACCCGGCGCTGGCGGGCCGCCGCCGACGCCCTCACGGCCGAGGCCACCGAGCGCCGGCTGGCGGAGGCGCAGCTGCGCCAGGCCCAGAAGATGGAAGCGGTCGGCCGCCTCACGGGGGGCGTCGCGCACGACTTCAACAACCTCCTCACGGTGGTGATCGGCAACCTCGAGATGGCCCAGCGCCGGACGGCGGAGGCCGACACGCGCCTGACCCGCGGCATCGACCACGCCATGGAGGGCGCGCGGCGCGCGGCGGCGCTGACCCAGCGACTCCTCGCCTTCTCGCGCCAGTCGCCGCTCTCGCCCGAGCCCGTGGACGCCAACCGCCTGGTCGCGGGCATGTCCGATCTCCTGCGCCGGACGCTCGGCGAGCAGGTCTCCGTCGAGACCGTGCTGGCCGGCGGCCTGTGGTGGACGCGGGCCGACGCCAACCAGATGGAGAGCGCGATCCTCAACCTCGCCGTCAACGCCCGCGACGCGATGCCGGGCGGCGGCAAGCTCACGATCGAGACCGGCAACGCCGTCCTGGACGAGACCTACGCCGCGGACCACGCCGAGGTGAGCCCCGGCCAGTACGTGATGATCGCGGTGGCCGACACCGGCACGGGCATGTCGCCCGAGGTGCTGGGCCGGGTCTTCGAGCCGTTCTTCACCACGAAGCCGGTGGGCAAGGGGTCGGGCCTCGGGCTCGCGCAGGTCTACGGCTACATGCGCCAGACCGGCGGCCACGTCGCGATCTACTCGGAGCCCGGGCACGGCACCACGATCAAGCTCTACTTCCCGCGCCTCGACGCCGCGCCGGTCGGAGCGGCGCCCCGCGCCGTCATGGAGATCCCGACGCTGATCCCCGGCGCCCTGGAGCGCGCGCCGCGCCCCGGCCTGACGGTGCTCGACGTCGAGGACGACCCCATGGTGCGGGCCTTCTCGGCAGCGGCCCTGGAGGAGGCGGGCTACCGGGTGGTCCAGGCAGCCAGCGCCGCGGAGGCCCTCGCGCGCCTCGACGACCACCCCGAGACCTGCCTCCTGTTCACCGACGTCGTGCTGGCCGGCGCCCAGGACGGCCGCAGCCTCGCGGACGCGGCGTGCGCCCGCCGTCCCGGCCTCAAGGTGCTGTTCACCACGGGCTACACCCGCAACGCGGTCCTCCATCACGACCGGCTCGACGGGGGATCGCACTTCCTCGGCAAGCCCTACACGGCGGCGAGCCTCGGCCGTAAGGTCCGGGCGGTCCTCGAAGAGGCGTGAGCGGCCGCCCGGAGGCTCGGGCCCGGCCACTCCGGAAGGGCTTGCTTCCGCCTCGATTTGTGTCGAAGAGGGCGCTTCATCCGTCATGGTGGAGCGGACGGCGCCCGGCCACGTCAGCCGGCGCGGGGGACTGCGAGGTGCTGGATTCGATGAGTGAGATGCCCCGTGAGCTCGGCGCCGCCGACATCCAGAAGGTTCTCGAGCTTCTGCCGCACCGCTATCCGTTCCTGATGATCGACCGGATCATCGAGATCGACCGCGACGAGAGCTGCATCGGCATCAAGAACGTCACCGTGAACGAGCCGCAGTTCACGGGCCATTTCCCGAACATGCCCGTCTTCCCCGGCGTTCTGCTCATCGAGGGCATGGCCCAGACCGCGGGCGCGATCTGCTGCCGGCACATCATGGCCGACGATGTCCGCACGAAGCAGGTCTTCTTCATGACGATCGACAAGTGCAAGTTCCGCAAGCCCGTGGTCCCCGGCGACCAGGTCCGCTTCCACATGCGCAAGCTCAACCAGCGCCGCACCATGTGGTGGTTCCGCGGCGAGGCCAGGGTCGACGACGTCCTGGTGGCCGAGGCCGAGATCGGCGCGATGCTGGTGACCGAATGAGCGCCAAGGCCATCCACCCGAGCGCGGTGATCGAGGACGGCGCCGTCCTCGGCGCGGACGTGCGCATCGGACCGTTCTGCCATGTCGGGCCCCAGGTCCGCCTCGGCGACGGCTGCGAGCTCGTGAGCCACGTGGTGGTCGCCGGCGACACGGCGATCGGCCCCCGCACGCGGATCTACCCCTTCGCCTCGATCGGCCACCCGCCGCAGGACCTGAAGTTCCGGGGCGAGGCCTCGACGCTGCGCATCGGCGCCGAGTGCCTGATCCGCGAGGGCGTGACCATGAATCCCGGCACCGCGGGCGGCGGCCTCGAGACGGTGGTGGGCGACCGCTGCGCCTTCCTGGCGAATTCCCACGTCGGGCACGATTGCCGGGTCGGCAACGGCGTGGTGTTCTCCAACAACGTGATGCTGGCCGGCCATTGCAGCGTGGGCGACTACGCGATCCTCGGCGGGGGCGCCGCGGTGATCCAGTTCGCCCGCGTCGGGGCGCACGCCTTCGTGGGCGGCCTCTCGGGCCTCGAGAACGACTGCATCCCCTACGGCATGGTGCTCGGCAACCGCGCCGCCCTGTCGGGCCTCAACATCATCGGGCTGCAGCGCCGGGGCTTCGCCCGCGAGGACATCCACGCGCTGCGCCGGGCCTACCGCCTGCTCTTCGCCCAGGAGGGTACGCTCCTGGAGCGCGTCGAGGACGTGGCGGCGGAGTTCGAGAGCCACGCCGGCGTGCGCGAGATCCTCGATTTCATCCGCGCCGGGGGCAAGCGCTCGATCTGCACGCCCCGCGAGATCGCGGCGCCCGCGAGCGCCGCGTGAGGGCGGCCCGGCCGGCGAGGGATTCGAGCCCATGAGCCCGAGCCCATGAGCCCGAGCCCATGACCCTCGACCCGGCCGGATCCGCCATCGCGCTGGTGGCGGGCGCCGGGCGCCTGCCGGAGCTCGTCGCCCAATCCCTCGAACGGGCGGGCCGCCCGTTCCGCGTGCTTGCCGTGCGCGGCTTCACGGACCGCCCGCTGCGCCGCCGGGCCGACGCCACGGTCGACCTCCTCGACATCGCCGGGACGCTGCGGATCCTCAAGGGCTGGCATCCGGCCGCCGTGGTGCCGGCCGGCGGCGTCGCCCGCCCGAGCCCCGCCGCGATCTTCAACGCGGCCGCCGCCCTGCGCAACCGCGAGGCGCTGCGCGCCATCGCGGGCGGCGGCGACGACCGCCTGCTGCGCGCCGTCCTCGCCCTGCTGGAGGAGAACGGCCACCGGGTCCTCGGCGTGCACGAGGTCGCGCCGGACCTCCTCAGCCCCGAGGGCCGCCTCGGCCTCTACGCGCCCGACCCCGCCGCGGAGGCCTCGATCGCCACCGGCCGGCGCCTGCTCGCCGCGCTCTCGCCCTACGACGTGGGGCAGGCCGCGGTGGTGGCGAGCGACCGGGTCCTCGCCGTCGAGGGGCCGGAGGGGACCGACCGGATGCTCGCCCGCGCCCGCGCGATCGCCCGCCGGCCGCTCGGGCGCGGCCGGGCGCTCCCCGGCACGGTGCTGGTGAAGTTCGCCAAGGACGGGCAGGACCTGCGCATCGACCTGCCGGCGATCGGGCCCCGCACCGTGCAGGCGGCGGCCTCCGCCGGCTGCGCGGGCCTCGCCATCCAGGCCGGGCGCACGCTCGTGATCGACCGGCCCGAGACGGTGGCGACCGCCGACCGGCACGGCCTGTTCCTCCTGGGGCTCGGAGACGCGGCTTGAAGATCTGGCTCGTGGCCGGGGAGGATTCCGGGGACCAGCTCGGCGCCAAGCTGATGCGGGGCCTGCGCGCCCTGGCGCCCGAACCCATCGCCTTCGGGGGCGTCGGCGGCGAGGCCATGGAGGCGGAGGGCTTCGCCTCGCTGTTCCCCCTCGAGGACGTGGCGGTGATGGGCTACCTGCCGGTGCTGGCACGCCTGCGCACCCTGCTGCGCCGCATCCGGGAGACCGTCGCGGACGTGGTCGCCGCACGCCCGGACATCCTGGTGATCATCGACAGCCCGGGCTTCACCCACGCGGTGGCCAAGCGCGTCCGCCGCGCCCTGCCGGACCTGCCGATCGTCGACTACGTCTCGCCGAGCGTCTGGGCCTGGCGCCCGTGGCGGGCGAAGGGCATGCGCCCCTTCATCGACCACGTGCTGGCCCTGCTGCCCTTCGAGCCCGAGGCGCACCGCCGCCTCGGAGGCCCCGCCTGCACCTACGTGGGCCATCCGCTCATCGAGCGTCTCGCCGAGCTGAGGCCCGACGCGGCGGAGGCCGCGGCGCGGGATGCCGAGCGTCCGACGCTTCTCGTCCTGCCGGGCTCGCGCCGCTCCGAGATCGAGCGCCTGATGCCGGTCTTCGGCGAGACCCTGCGCAGCGTCGCGGCCGCCGCACCGGTGGAGGTCGTGCTCCCGGCGGTGAGCCGCCACCGGGCCCTGATCGAACGCCTCGCCCTGGCCTGGGAGGTGCCGGTGCGCATCGTGCCCGGCGAGGGCGCCAAGCACGCGGCCTTCCGGCGCGCCCGCGCGGCGCTTGCCGCATCGGGCACCGTCACGCTGGAGCTGGCGCTCGCCGGCGTGCCCATGGTGGTGGGCTACCGGGTCTCGCGCATCGAGGAGGTGGTGGCGCGCCGCCTGATCCAGGTGCCGACGATCGTGCTGCCGAACCTGATCCTCGGGCACAACGCGGTGCCGGATTTCGTCCAGGCCGACTGCAACCCGGAGCGGCTCGCCGCTGCCCTGCTGCCCCTGGTGCGGGGCGGCCGCGCACGCGAGGCCCAGCTCGACGCCCTGCGCACCATCGACGCCGCGATGCGGCTGCCCGGCGGGGACGACCCGAGCCGCATGGCAGCCCGGGTCGTGCTGGCCGAGGCCGGCCGCCGGGCGAGGGCCTGAGGCGGCCGGCAGGCGCTCTGGATGTTCTTGGATGCCTCGGGCCGGGGCAGGCGCCAGGGCGTGTTCCAGGCACCGCGCGATTCCTGGAGCCCTCCTTCGAGGCCCCCTGCGGAGGCACCTCAGGATGAGGTGGGTGGGTGGGAGGAACCCTGTGTTGGTCCCCGCGTCCCACCCGCGACCTCATCCTGAGGTGCGCAGCGAAGCGGAGCCTCGAAGGAGGGCTCCAGGGATCGCAGCGTCCCCTGGAGGGCGCCTTCGAGGCCCCGCCCGTCCTCGCGCGGCGCCGCGCGTCAGCCGCGCTGGCCGATCGGCACGTACTCGCGCTGGTCGGGCCCGACGTAGAGCTGGCGCGGGCGGCCGATCTTCTGGGCGGGATCCTCGATCATCTCCGACCACTGGGCGATCCAGCCGACCGTGCGGGCGAGCGCGAAGAGCACCGTGAACATGTCCGTCGGGAAGCCCATCGCCTTGAGGGTGATGCCCGAGTAGAAATCGATGTTCGGGTAGAGCTTCTTCTCGATGAAGTACTCGTCCTTGAGGGCGATCTGCTCCAGCTGCACCGCGACTTCGAGCAGCGGATCGTCGCCGATGCCGAGTTCGCTCAGCACCTCGTGGGTGGTCTTCTGCATGATGCGCGCGCGCGGGTCGTAGTTCTTGTAGACCCGGTGGCCGAAGCCCATCAGGCGGAAGGGGTCGTTCTTGTCCTTCGCCTTGTCGACGTACTGCTTCACGCGGTCGGGCGTGCCGATCTCCATGAGCATCTTCAGCGCCGCCTCGTTGGCGCCGCCGTGCGCCGGCCCCCACAGGCAGGCGATGCCGGCCGCGATGCAGGCGAACGGGTTGGCGCCGGAGGAGCCGGCGAGCCGCACCGTCGAGGTCGAGGCGTTCTGCTCGTGGTCGGCGTGCAGGATGAAGATCCGGTCGAGCGCGCGGGCAAAGATCGGATTGATCTGGTACTCCTCGCACGGCACCGCGAAGCACATCCGCAGGAAGTTCGAGGTGTAGTCGAGCTCGTTCTTAGGATACACGAACGGCTGGCCGATCGAGTATTTGTAGGCCATCGCCGCGAGCGTCGGCATCTTCGCGATCATGCGCATCGACGCGATCATGCGCTGCTTCTCGTCGGAAATGTCCGTCGAGTCGTGATAGAAGGCCGAGAGCGCGCCGACGCAGGCCACCATCACCGCCATCGGATGTGCGTCGCGGCGGAAGCCCTGGAAGAAGCGGTTCATCTGGTCGTGCACCATGGTGTGGCGCGTGACCCGGTAGTCGAAGTCGGCCTTCTGGGCCGGGGTCGGCAGCTCGCCGAACAGCATCAGGTAGCAGGTCTCGAGGAAGTCGCCCTGCTCGGCGAGCTGCTCGATCGGGTAGCCGCGGTAGAGCAGCACGCCCTCGTCGCCGTCGATGTAGGTGATCTTCGACTCGCAGGAGGCCGTCGAGGTGAAGCCCGGATCGAAGGTGAACTTGCCGGTCTTCGCGTAGAGCTTGCCGATATCGATGACGTCGGGGCCGATCGTGCCGGACTTGACCGGAAGCTCGACCTGCGTGTCGTCCACGGTGATGGTGCTGGCTGCGCTCATGGAACGTGGACCCTTTCCTGGCAACGGGGCGGCCTCGGCTCCGGGGCTGGGCCGATGCGCCGACCCGGGGCCTGAGCTTGAACCGCAGCTATGCTGCAGGTGCTCACAGGACCATCGGGTTAGCGGATCGTCCCACCGCCAGCAACGGGGCGGGTGACATCCACCCGGGAACGCCAAGCGAATTCCGGGCCGTCCCCGTGCCCGCGAAACAGCTGGGCCGCGGCACTGCCGCGACGCGTCGCCGCGAGCCCGTCCAGGGCCCTCAGGGGGCGGGCGAGCCCGCCTGCGCGCGCAGCCGCTCCAGACTCGTCTCGCGGCCGAGCACGGCCATGACGTCGAAGAGCGGCGGCGAGGTGGTGCGGCCGGTGAGCGCGGCGCGCAGGGGCTGCGCCACCTGCCCGAGCTTGGCGCCCGCGGTCTCGGCGAAGGCCCGCACGGCGGCCTCCGTCGCCGCGGCGGTCCAGTCCGGCAGCGCCTCAAGGCGCGGCAGCACCTCGGCGAGGCGCGCCCGCGCCTCCGGGGTGAGCAGCGCCCGGGCCTTCTCGTCGAGGGCGAGCGGGGAGGGGGCGTAGAGGTAGTAGGCGCTGTCGAGGAGCTCCACGAGGGTCTTGGCGCGCTCCTTCAGGCCCGGCATCGCGGCGACGAGCTTCGCGCGCAGCTCCGGCGCGAGGGGCGCCGAGAGGCCGCGCTCCGCGCCGATGCCGGGCAGCATCGCCTCGATCGCGTCGACGAGATCGGCATCGGCCGCGCCGCGGATGTAGAGGCCGTTGAGGTTCTCGAGCTTGGCGAAGTCGAACCGGGCCGGCGAGCGGCCGATGGCCCCGAGGCCGAACGCCGCGATCATCTCCTGCGTCGAGAACACCTCCTGGTCGCCGTGGCTCCAGCCGAGGCGCACCAGGTAGTTGCGCAGGGCAGCCGGCAGGTAGCCGAGGTCGCGGTAGGCGTCGACGCCGAGGGCGCCGTGACGCTTCGACAGTTTGGCGCCGTCCGCGCCGTGAATGAGCGGGATGTGGGCCATGGCCGGCACGTCCCAGCCGAGCGCCCGGTAGATCTGGCTCTGGCGGGCGGCGTTCGTCAGGTGGTCGTCCCCGCGGATGACCTGGGTCACGCCCATGTCGTGGTCGTCCACCACCACGGCGAGCATGTAGGTCGGATTGCCGTCCGAGCGCAGCAGCACGAGGTCGTCGAGGTCCCGGTTCGCCCAGGTCACGCGGCCCTGCACCGCGTCCTCGATCACGGTCTCGCCCTCGGTCGGCGCCCGCAGGCGGATCACCGGCTTCACGCCCGCCGGCGCCTCCGCCGGGTCGCGGTCGCGCCAGCGCCCGTCGTAGCGCAGCGGGCGTCCCTCCGCCCGCGCCTGCTCGCGCATGGCGGTCAGCTCCTCGGGCGTCGCGTAGCAGCGGTAGGCGTTGCCGCTGGCGATCAGGCTCTCGGCCACCGCGCGGTGCCGGTCGGCCCGTGCGAACTGGTAGACCACGTCCCCGTCCCAATCGAGGCCGAGCCAGCGCAGGCCGTCGAGGATCGCGTCGATCGCCCCTTGCGTGGAGCGTTCGCGGTCCGTGTCCTCGATGCGCAGCAGCATGCGGCCGCCGTGCCGGCGGGCGAACAGCCAGTTGAACAGGGCCGTGCGCGCGCCTCCGATGTGGAGGTAGCCGGTGGGCGAGGGCGCAAAGCGCGTGACGACGTCTGGCGGCATCGGGGAGACTGAATGTTGGCGTGGAGCGGGGCCGCGGGTCGGATCGACCCGTCCGGTCGCGGGCGTGTAGCATGAGCCCGAGCACTTGAGGAAACGCCGTTCGGGCCGGAACGTGCCGGCGATTCGCGGCGCGTCCGGGCGAGGGTTTCCGGCGGCACCATCGGGCGGCACGCATGGGCGGAGGGGGGAGCGGGGCCGGGAGCATCGCGGCGGCGCGGTCGGGCGTCGCGTGGCGCCGCCTCGCCCCGTTGCCCGCCATCCGGGCGTTCTTCGGCGCCGGCCTCGCCGTGGAGGCGGAGCAGCGGCGGCTCTTCCCGTGGCTCGCCGTCGCCTTCGGCCTCGGCATCCTCGTGCGCTTCACCGCGGCGGACGGCAGTCCGGCGCTCGCCGCGCCGCTCATCGCCGGCGGTGCCTGCCTGGCGCCGATGCCCTGGCTCGGCGGGCGCCCCGTCGCGCGGGCGCTGGCGCTCGCCGCGGTCGCCGCCTTCCTGGGCTTCGCGGCGGCCGAGTGGCGGATCCTCCGGGTCGAGGCGCCGGTCCTCGCCCGCACCACCATCGGCCCGCTCACCGGCTTCATCGAGGCCCTCGACGAGCGCGACGAGGGGGCCCGGGTGGTCGTGCGGGTGTCGGGCTTCGGCGGCCTCGCCGCGGGGCAGCGGCCGGCGCGGGTGCGCGTCTCCTACAAGCGGGCGGAGGCGCTGCGGCCGGGCGATTTCATCGCCGCCACCGCGCGCCTCCTGCCGCCGCCCGAGGCCGCGCGGCCGGGCGGCTACGATTTCGCCCGCGACGCCTACTTCCGCGGCATCGGCGCGGTGGGCTCGCTCGTGGGGCGGATCGAGGTCCGCGCGCCGCCCGAGCCCCCCGACCTCGGCCTGCGGATCGCCGCGGCGGTCGATGCGGCGCGCAACGCCCTGACGCGGCGGATCACCGACGCCAACGGGGGGCAGGCCGGCGCGGTCGCGGCGGCCCTCGTCACGGGCAAGCGCGGCCTGATCAGCCCGGAGACCAGCGCGGTGCTGCGGGCGGCCGGGATTTACCACGTCATCTCGATCTCGGGGCTCCACATGGTGCTCGCCGCCGGCGTGGTGTTCTGGCTGATCCGGGCGATCCTCGCCCTCGTCCCGTTCCTCGCCCTCACCTGGCCGATCAAGAAGATCGCCGCGGGCTTCGCGATGACGGGCGTGACCGCCTACTGCGTGTTCTCGGGCTGGGACGTGGCGGCCGAGCGGGCGCTCCTCATGACCCTGATCATGCTCGGCGCGATCCTGGTGGACCGGCCCGCCCTCAGCATGCGCAACCTCGCCCTCGCGGCGCTGGTGGCGCTCGCCCGCGAGCCGGAGGCGCTGCTCGGCCCGAGCTTCCAGATGTCGTTCGGCGCGGTCGCCGGGCTCATCGCCTGCGCGCCGCTCCTCGGCGCCGGGTTCCTGCGGCGGGAGGGGGCCGGGCGCCTGGGGCGCCTGATCGCGCTCGCCGGGACCGCCGTCATCGGAACGCTCGCCACGACCCTCGTCGCGCAATGCGCCACCGCGCCGTTCGCGACCTATCACTTCCAGACCGTGCAGCCGTTCGGGATCCTCGGGAACGCCCTGACCCTGCCCCTGGTCTCCCTCGCGGTGATGCCCGCCGCGGTGCTCGGCATCCTGGCCTACCCCTTCGCCCTGGACCAGCCGGTCTGGTGGCTGATGGGCCTCGCGGTGCGGGGCATGCTCACGACCTCCGAGTGGATCGCCGGGTTCGGCCACGCCACCGTCGTGGTGCCGGCCTTCGGCACGGGCGCCCTCGCGCTCCTCGGCCTCGCCCTGCTCCTCGCGACGCTGCCGGCCTCGCGCCTGCGCTGGCTGAGCCTCGCCCCGGCGGCCCTCGGCCTCGCACTCGCGGCGGTCCCGGAGCGGCACGACCTCTACGTCGATCGCGAGGGCGGGGGCCTCGCGCTGCGCGACGGCGCAGGCCGGCTGATGCTGGTCGGGCGGGCGCCGTCCTTCGTGGTCGAACAATGGCTGCGCGCCGACGGGGACGGGCGGCAGGCCTCGGAGCTTGCCGCGGGCGGGCGCTGCGATCGCCTCGGGTGCACCGCGACGATGGCGGGGGGCGGCGCGGTCGCCCTGGTGCGAGATGGCCGTGCCTTCGCGGAGGATTGCGCCCGGGCCGCGATCCTCGTCAGCGCCCGAGCGGCACCGGCGGCCTGCGCGGCACCGCTCGTGATCGACCGGGCTTACCTCGCCCGGCACGGCGCCGTGGCGATCCGCTTCACGGGCGAGGGCCCGCGCGTCACGAACGCCCGCGATCCGGTCCGCACGCCGCCCTGGCGACGGCCAAGTCCCGCGGCGCGGCCCGAACCCGCCCAGGGACCGCCCGCCACCGTGCGGCCGCCGGGCGAGGACGAGCCCGACCCGCCCTCAGCCGAATCGCTTCAGTAGCGCCGGACGAGGCTGACGAGGCGACCCTGGATCCGAACGCGGTCCGGCCCGAACACCCGCGTCTCGTAGGCGGGGTTCGCCGCCTCCAGCGCGATCGAGGAACCGCGGCGACGCAGGCGCTTCAGGGTCGCCTCCTCGTCGTCGATGAGCGCCACGATGATGTCGCCGGTGTTGGCGGTCTCCTGCTTGCGGATGACCACGAGGTCCCCGTCCAGGATGCCGGCCTCGACCATCGAATCGCCGCGAACCTCGAGCGCATAATGCTCACCGCCCGCCACGAAGTCCGGCGACAGGGTGATGGCATGGCTCTGGTTCTGGATCGCGGAGATCGGCGTACCGGCCGCGATGCGTCCCATCACGGGGATCGTCACGGCCCGGCCCGCCTCATCGACGATCTGCGTCGTGGTCGGCCGCGGCGGCGCAGCCTTCGCCCGTCCGCCCTCGACGACGCTCGGGGTGAAGCGCCGCACCTCGCTCGCCGCGCCGGCGGCGCTGCCGAGCGTCTCGGGCATGCGAATCACCTCGATCGCGCGGGCCCGATTCGGCAGGCGACGCAGGAAGCCGCGCTCCTCCAGGGCGGTGATCAGGCGGTGAATGCCCGACTTCGACTTGAGGTCCAGCGCATCCTTCATCTCATCGAAGGAGGGAGGCACGCCGCTCTCGCGCATGCGCTGCTGGATGAAGCGGAGGAGATCCAACTGCTTACGCGTCAGCATCGGTTCGACCTGTCTCAAGGTGGGCGCCCACGCGGCGCGCGGTCGCAGAAACAAACAGCGAACAGGCTAAACGTTCCGCAAGTGTTCCGCAAGAGCGGCTCGAACCGGTCGGCACGAGTTCTGCTGTCTGGCCGCGGACGCCGGCCGGATGCCCGCGTCGGTCCCGCGCTGGCACAGGTCTCGTTCCGTCGCTGCGCGGGTCCGCCGCACCTCGGTAGACGTCTGCATTGTGCACCGGATGATTGTGCATCATTGGACTGAAAGCTAGAGCGTTCGGCCAAAATTCGAAGAGTGGGGGCGTGGTACCATGATGGGTGGCGAGCGGAGCGAGCGCGACGACCGCATGAACCTGTCCGGGTTCGAGGCGGCGCCGGAGGCGACGTCCGGGCGCACGATGGTGAGGCGGATCGCGGCGGCGCTCGGCACGAGCGAGGACGCCTTGCTGACGGGGGACCCCCTCGCGGGCGCCGGCGACCGTGAGGAGAGCGCGACCGATCTCGGCCTCGTGGCGCAGACCGCGGAACTCCTCGAGGCCTTCGGGCGCGTGACGGATCCGGCCGATCGCAGCCGCTGCCTCGCCTTCGTCCGGGAGGTCGCCGGCAAGGCTCGGCCCTGAGAGGATCGCACCCTCAGCCGAAGAGACCGGTGACGAGGTAGGTTCCGGCCGCGATGAGGGCGGCCGCCGGCAGGGTCAGCACCCAGGCCGTCACGATATCCCCGGCGACGCCCCAGCGCACCGCGGAGGCGCGCCGCGCCGCACCCACGCCGATGATCGCGCCCGTGATGGTGTGGGTCGTGGAGACGGGCACGCCGAGCCAGGTCGCGAGGAACAGGGTCAGCGCGCCCCCGGTCTCGGCGCAGAAGCCCTGCATCGGGTTGAGCCGGGTGATGCGCGAGCCCATCGTGTGCACGATGCGCCAGCCCCCGAACAGAGTGCCGAGCGCCATCGCCGACTGGCAGGAGAGCACGACCCAGAGGGGGACGTGGAAGCTCTCACCGAGGTGCCCCTGCGCGTAGAGCAGCACCGCGATGATCCCCATGGTCTTCTGGGCGTCGTTGCCGCCGTGGCCCAGCGAGTAGAGGGAGGCCGAGGCGAATTGCAGGATGCGGAAGCGCCTGTCCACGGCGAACGGCGTCGCGCGCACGCAGGCCCAGGACACGATCAGCACGAGGAGCAGCGCCAGCACGAAGCCGAGGAGGGGAGAGAGCACGATCGCCGCGACGGTCTTGAGGAGGCCGCCCCACACCACCGCGGAGAAGCCGGCCTTCGCCACGCCCCCGCCCACGAGGCCTCCGATCAGCGCGTGCGACGAGCTCGACGGGATGCCGAGGATCCAGGTCGCGACGTTCCAGACGATGGCGCCCGCGAGCGCGGCGAAGATCACCCGCGGGTCGACGATCCCCGCATCGACGATGCCGGTCCCGAGGGTCTGCGCGACGTGCAGCCCGAAGAACAGGAACGCGATGAAGTTGAAGAAGGCCGCCCAGAGCACCGCGTATTGCGGCCGCAGCACCCGGGTCGAGACGATGGTCGCGATCGAGTTCGCCGCGTCGTGCAGGCCGTTCAGGAAGTCGAACAGCAGCGCGAAGCCGACGAGGCCGGCGAGCAGGGGAAAGGCGAGGGCGCCCGCGTCCATCGCTCAGATGTTCTCGATGACGATGCCGCTGATCTCGTTGGCGACGTCCTCGAAGCGGTCGACCACGTCCTCGAGGTGCCCGTAGATCTCGCTGCCGATGATGTAGGCCATGGCGTTGCTGTCCGGGCCGGCCTTGCCGTGCGTGGCGAAGAGGTCCCGCAGGCCGCGCTCGTGCAATTCGTCCGAGCGCCCCTCGACCTTGGTGATCGCCTCGGTGAGCGTGCTGATGCGGCCGGCCTCCTGGCCGATCGCGCCGAGGAGGGGAATCGCCTGCGCGGTGAGGCGGGCGGCCTCCACCACCGTGCCGCCAAGCTCCTGCATCAGCGGCTCGAAGCTGCGCACCTCGTAGAGCGCGATGGTCTTCACCGTCTTGTGCATCTGGTCGATGGCGTCGTCCATCGACTGGATCAGGTCCTTGATGTCCCCGCGGTCGAAGGGCGTGATGAAGCTGCGGCGGACCGCGAGGAGCACCTCGGCCGTGATGGCGTCGGCCGCCTGCTCCTGCTCCACGATCACCCGGCAATGCTCGGGAACCGTCGGGCCGCCGCGCAGGACGCCCTCCAGGGCCTCGGCGCCGGCCACCAGGGTGCGGGCATGCCGCTCGAACAGGTCGAAGAAGCGATCCTCACGGGGCATCAGCGCCCTGAACCAGCCGAGCATCGTCGTCCCCCGTGCGTCGCGTGCAACAACCCGGTGCGCGGCCGAGCGTTGCGCCGAGCGTTGCGGTTTTCAAGCCGGCTACGCTTCGCGCGGGCTCAAGGGTTGCTGCGCCGGCCGCGCAGGTCCCTCGGCAGCAGGTCCCGCAGCAGGTAGAGGGCCCCCGCCCCCGACATCGCCGCCAGCGCGAACCAGGTGAGGGCGTAGACGAGGTGGTCGTTGCGGAAGGCCACGATCGTGAGGCCGCCCACCGGGAGGGCCCCCGCGGGCGTGGCGTCGGCGTCGACGAAGTAGGGGGCCGCCTCGGGCAGCCCGCGCGCGGCCGCGATCGCCGCGACGTCGCGGGAATACCAGCGCCCGGCCCCCGGGTCGTTCGCGCGCAGGAAGGCGCCGCCGGGCTCGGTGAGGCGCAGGAGGCCGGTGACGGAGACCTCGCCCGCGGGCGGCTCGCGGGCGGCCGGGTCGCGCCGCTCCGCGGGCACGAAGCCGCGGTTGATCAGGAGGGTGAAGCCGCGCGTGTCGCGCAGCGGGGTGAGCACCCAGAAGCCGGCGCCGAGTTCGGTCACGGCCTGCACGAGGGTGTCCGCGTCCCGCAGGTAGGTGCCGGCGGCCGCGACGTGCCGGTAGGGGTCCTGCGCAGCCTTGATCCGCGTCCACTCCGCGGGCGGCGGGGCTGGCGCCGCCGGCGCGTGGATCCGCGCCTCGACGCGGGCGATGAGGTCGAGCTTCCAGGCCCGCCGCTCCACCTGCCAGATCCCGAGCGCCAGGAAGGCGCAGGCTGCCAGGAGGCAGGCGCCCGCGAGTGCGAGGGCGGCGGCGCGGCGCGGCGGCCGGACGTCGGATGGAGGCTGCGACACGGGACCGGAGCGGCGCGGGCGTCGGCCGGCGCCGACTTCAGGGCATGTGGTGCTTCATGTCCGCGGGCGACATCGGCATCATGTTCGCGTTGAGGTGGTACATCACCCAGAGCGAGCCGATCAGCGTGATCACCACCAGGGTCAGCGTGAAGATGAGGGCCAGGAAGGTCCAGCCGCCCTCGGACTTCGTGTTCATGTGCAGGAAGTAGATCATGTGCACGAAGATCTGCACGACCGCGAAGCCCATGATCACGAGGCTCGTGATGCGGGCATCGCCCAGCACGTCGGCCATCACCAGCCAGAACGGGATCGCGGTGAGGATGACCGACAGCACGAAGCCGGTCATGTAGCTCCGGAAGGTGCCGTGGGCGCCGCCCTCGTGGTGGTGGCCGTGCGCGTCGTGAGCGTGCGCGTCGTCCGCGGCGGGGTGGGCGGTCTTCGCGGCCGCGCTCATTGCAGCACTCCCATCAGGTAGACGAAGGTGAAGACGCCGATCCAGATCACGTCGAGGAAGTGCCAGAACATCGACAGGCACATCAGCCGGCGGCGGTTCTCCGGCACGAGGCCGCGCTGGCGCACCTGCACCATCAGGGTGACGAGCCAGACGATGCCGAGGCTGACGTGCAGCCCGTGGGTGCCCACCAGCGTGTAGAAGGCCGACAGGAACCCGCTGCGCTGCGGCGTCGCGCCCTCGTGGATCAGGTGGGCGAACTCGTAGAGCTCGATGCCGACGAAGCAGAGGCCGAACAGACCCGTCACCGCGAGCCAGCCGAGGGTCGCGCCCTGCCGGTCCCGCTCCATCTCCAGCATGGCGAAGCCGTAGGTGATGGAGGACAGGAGCAGCATGGACGTGTTCACGGCCACCAGCGGCAGCTCGAACAGGTCCTTGGGCGAGGGCCCGGCCGCGTAGTTGCGCCCGAGCACGGCGTAGGTCGCGAACAGGACCGCGAAGATGAGGCAGTCGCTCATCAGGTAGAGCCAGAACCCGAGGGCGGTGCCGTTCTCGGGGTGGTGGTCCTCCTCCAGGTGGAAGACCGGCGCGTCCTGGGCGGGGAGCTGCCGCGGGCTCACGACCGCGTCTGCGTGGGAAGCCATCGGATCAGACCCGTCCGCTCAGGAGGGCGGTCCGCCGGCTCTCGGCCCGGACCACCTCGTCCGCCGGGATGTAGAAGTCCCGGTTGTAGTTGAAGGTGTGCAGGATGGTGACGACCGCCATCGCCGCGAAGCTCAGGGCCGCGAGCCACCAGATGTACCAAATCATCGCGAACGAGAAGACCAGGCTCAGGGCGCCGAGGATCGCGCCGGTGCCGGTGTTGCGCGGCATGTGGATCGGCCGGTAGCCCTGGAGCGGGCGGCTGTAGCCGCGGCGCTTCATGTCGGACCAGGCGTCGTGGTCGTGGATCACCGGCGTGAAGGCGAAGTTGTAGTCCGGCGGCGGCGAGGAGGTCGACCATTCCAGGGTCCGTCCGTCCCACGGGTCGCCCGTCGTGTCCCGCAGGGCCTCGCGCCGCATGAAGCTGACGACGAGCTGCACGATGAACGACAGGATGCCGAGCAGGATCAGGAAGGCGCCGAAGGCCGCGATCACGAACCAGATCTGCAGCGATGGGTCGTCGAAGTGCTGCAGGCGCCGGGTCACGCCCATCAGGCCGAGGATGTAGAGCGGCATGAAGGCGAACCAGAAGCCGGTGAGCCAGAACCAGAACGACATCTTCCCCCAGAACGGGTCGAGCTTGAAGCCGAAGGCCTTCGGGAACCAGTAGGTGATGCCGGCGAGCAGCCCGAACACCACGCCGCCGATGATCACGTTGTGGAAGTGCGCGATCAGGAACAGCGAGTTGTGCAGAACGAAGTCGGCCGGTGGCACCGCGAGCAGCACGCCGGTCATGCCGCCGATCACGAAGGTGATCATGAAGCCGACCGTCCACAGCATCGGCACCTCGAAGCGGATGCGGCCGCGGTACATCGTGAACAGCCAGTTGAAGATCTTCGCGCCCGTCGGGATCGAGATGATCATCGTCGTGATGCCGAAGAACGAGTTCACGGAGGCGCCCGAGCCCATCGTGAAGAAGTGGTGCAGCCACACGAGGTAGGACAGGATCGTGATCACGACCGTGGCGTAGACCATCGAGGCGTAGCCGAAGAGCCGCTTGCCCGAGTAGGTCGAGACCACCTCCGAGAAGATCCCGAAGGCCGGCAGGATGAGGATGTAGACCTCCGGGTGACCCCAGATCCAGATGAGGTTGACGTACATCATCGGGTTGCCGCCGAGGTCGTTCGAGAAGAAGTGCGTGCCGACGTAGCGGTCGAGCGACAGCAGCGCGAGAACGGCGGTGAGGATCGGGAAGGCGGCGACGATGAGGATGTTGGTGCACAGCGACGTCCAGACGAAGACGGGCATCTTCATCATGGTCATGCCGGGCGCGCGCATCTTCACGATGGTCGCGATGAGGTTGATGCCCGACAGGAGCGTCCCGATGCCGGCGATCTGCAGGGCCCAGATGTAGTAGTCGACGCCGACGCCCGGGCTCGCGGCGGGCCCCGAGAGCGGCGGGTAGGCGAGCCACCCGGTGCGGGCGAACTCGCCCACGAACAGCGAGGCCATCACGGTGAGCGCCCCGCTCACCGTCATCCAGAAGCTGAAGTTGTTGAGGAACGGGAAGGCGACGTCGCGGGCGCCGATCTGCAGCGGCACCACGAAGTTCATCAGCCCCGTCACCAGCGGCATGGCGAAGAAGAAGATCATGATCACGCCGTGGGCGGTGAAGATCTGATCGTAGTGGTGCGGAGGCAGGTAGCCCTCGTTCGCGCCGAAGGCCATCGCCTGCTGGGCGCGCATCATCAGCGCGTCGGCGAAGCCGCGCAGCAGCATGACGAGGGCGAGCACCACGTACATGATGCCGATCTTCTTGTGGTCGACCGAGGTGAACCAGTCGCGCCACAGCGTGCCCCAGACCCGGTAGTAGGTGAGGGCCCCGAGCACCGCGAGGCCGCCCACGGCGACGACCGCGAAGGTCACGAGCAGGATCGGCTCGTGGTAGGGGATCGCTTCGAGCGTGAGGCGCCCGAAGATCAGCTTCTGCAGATCCAAGTTGGCGAACATGCGATCGACTCGTTGACGTGGCCGGGCTCTCGCGCCGGGTTCAGGGGTCCCGCGGGGCTTTCGTGCCGCGCGCCGCGGGGTGGTCGGACCGGACGGGCCCGGGTGGTCGCGGCACCGACGCCCGGACGCTTCCTCACTGGTTCATCTGGGCCGGCGCCGGGCCGTCGTGCTTCATGCCCGGCATCGAATGGCCGTGGTGCGGATCGTTCGAGACCGGGGGCTGGTTGACCTTCGGGTCCTGCCAGTCGGGCTTCATGCCCTCCGGCTGGACGTCGCCCCGCGCCGGTCTGCCCGAGGCCGGCGTCGTGGCGCCGGGCGCCTCGTGGCCCTCGCGGGCGTGGCGGTTGTCGTATTCGAGACGCTCGCGGTTCTCGTGGCTGTCCTTGCCGGCGCCGCCCTTGGCGTCGATGTGCATCATCTCGCTCATGCACATCTTGCCCGGCACGGCGCACATGTTGAGGATGGCCCCGTAGAGGCCGGATTCCATCGAGGCGTAGTAGCGCACCGGCTCCTGCTCGCTCGGCGCCTCGAGCTTCAGGTAGGCCTCGCGGCTGAGCGCCGAGCCCTCGGCCTTCACCTTGGCGATCCACTGCTCGAAACCCCGCCGGCTGAGGCCGTGGAACTTGAAGTTCATCCGCGAGAAGCCGGCGCCGCTGTAATTCGCCGAGAAGCCCTCGTAGACGCCCTCCTTGTTGATCACGGCGTGCAGCTTCGTCTCCATGCCGGGCATGGCGTAGATCTGGCCCGCGAGCGCCGGGATGAAGAACGAGTTCATCACGTCCGAGGCGGTGATCTTGAAGGTGATCGGCACGTCCACCGGAGCGGCGAGCTCGTTGACGGTGGCGATGCCCTGCTCGGGGTAGAAGAACAGCCACTTCCAGTCGAGGGCGACGACCTGCACCTCGAGCGGCTTCGTGCCGGCCGAGACGGGGCGGTTCGCGTCGAGGCGCGTCAGCGGCCGGAACGGGTCAAGGGTGTGGGTGCTGATCCAGGTCAGCGCGCCGAGGGCGATGATGATGGCGAGGGGCGCCGACCAGATCACCACCTCGAGGGCGGTCGAGTGGTGCCAGTCGGGGTCGTAGGTCGCCTTGGTGTTGGAGGCCCGGTAGTGCCAGGCGAAGAACAGGGTGAGCGCCATCACCGGAATGATGATGAGCAGCATGAGGCCCGTGGAGGCGATGATGAGGTCGCGCTGCTGGAGCGCGACGTCCCCGGAGGGGCGCATGAGCACCATGTCGCAGCCGCCGAGCAGCGCGAGCAGGGGAAGCAGCACGAGGCTGCGCATGACTCTGAGGGACATCCGATCGGCAAACGAGATGTGAGAACAGCCGGCGGCCGCCGCGCCAACGCTGGCACCGGCTCCGGACGGCGCCTTCTCCTGCGCTGCAATACGCCATCCTGACAAGTGCGGGCGCCTTGTCTCAGACCTTCCCGGGAAGCATGGCAAAACCGTCCGAGGCGGTGCACTATGCGTTTGCCTGCCGGGTCGGGCCCGAGTCGCGCTTCAACCCGCCGCACGTTGCTGCGCTTTGCCGCAGCGCGATCCGGCGGCATAACGGCCGCCGATCCCGGGATCGGAGGCCGCTCGATTCGGTTTCGCGCGCCCGCCCGCCAGCCCGGGGACCGCCGGCCCGAATCACCCGAACGCGACACCCTGCGAGTCCGCCCGCATGAGCTCAGACTACGCCCTGCCATCCTCCGATTCGGTCGAGCGCGACGCGCGGCTCGTCTCGACGGACCACAAGGTCGACCCGAGCGAGATCGCGATCGGCGTCATCATCGGCCGCACCTCGGAGTTCTTCGACTTCTTCGTGTTCGGCATCGCGGCGGTGCTGGTCTTCCCGAAGGTCTACTTCCCGTTCGCGGAGCCCCTGACCGGAACGCTCTACGCCTTCGGCATCTTCGCCCTCGCCTTCGTGGCGCGGCCGATCGGCTCCGTCGCCTTCATGGCGATCGACCGGCGCCACGGGCGCGGCACCAAGCTCACCGCGGCGCTCTTCCTCCTCGGCTTCTCCACGGCGGCCATCGCGTTCCTGCCCGGCTACGACCATCTCGGCGGGGCCTCCATCGCGCTGCTCGCCGCCTTCCGGATCGGTCAGGGCCTCGCCCTCGGCGGCGCCTGGGACGGCCTCGCCTCGCTCCTTGCCCTGAACGCGCCTGAGAACCGCCGCGGCTGGTACGCGGCGATGCCCCAGCTCGGCGCGCCCCTCGGCTTCATGCTGGCGAGCGCCCTGTTCTCGTTCTTCCTCGTCAACCTCTCGCAGGACGACTTCCTGGACTGGGGCTGGCGCTACCCGTTCTACGTCGCCTTCGCGGTGAACGTCGTGGCCCTGTTCGCGCGCCTGCGCCTCGTGGCCACCGACGAGTTCTCGAATTTGCTGGCCAAGCGCGAGCTCGAGCCGGTCCCGACCTTCGAGCTGCTGCGCGCCCACGGCCGCGACGTGCTGATCGCCGCCTTCGTGCCGCTGGCGAGCTTCGCGCTGTTCCACCTCGTCACCATCTTCCCGATCAGCTGGATCACGCTGTTCACGCAGCGCTCCGCCGGCGAGTTCCTGATGGTGCAGTTCGCGGGCGCCACCATCGCCTGCGGGGCGATCCTCGCCTCCGGCCTGATGGCGGACCAGATCGGGCGGCGCACCATGCTGGCGATCTCGGCCGGCATGATCGGCCTGTTCGCGCTGGGCAGCATCCTGGCGCCGCTCCTGTTCGGCGACAGCATGGCGGGGCAGACGATCTACGTCGTGGTCGGCTTCGGCCTGCTCGGCCTGTCCTACGGCCAGACGGCCGGTGCGGTCTCGTCGAACTTCGGCACCCGCTACCGCTACACCGGCTCGGCCCTCAGCTCCGACCTTGCCTGGGTCATCGGCGCCGGCTTCGCGCCCCTCGTGGTGCTCAGCCTGTCGAGCCGCTACGGCCTCGCCTGCGTCGGCCTCTACCTGCTCTCGGGGGCCGTCGCGACGCTCGCCGCGCTCGGTTTCAACAAGCTCGCCATGCGGGAGGCCTGATCCCGCGGCCCTCCGCCCGGGCGCTCAGCCGTCGTTCGCGTCGAAGTGGCGGCCCAGGCGATCGAGGTGCAGGTAGTTCGGGTTGAACAGGCCGGCCTCGGCCAGCGCCGCGAGATCCGGGATCGTGAGCAGGCGGTCCTTCAGCACGATGAGCCCGGCCGCGCGCAACTCCTGCAGCGTGCGGTTCACGTGCACGTTCGACAGGCCCATGGCGTCGGCGATGTCGAGCTGGGTCACCGGCAGCTCGCAGGAACGGCCGTCCGTGCGGCCGACGCTGCGCAGGCGGAAGAACAGCTCGCAGAGGAGGTGGCTCAGCCGCTCGAGCGCCGTGCGCTGGCCGAGATTCACCGTCCATTCCCGCTGGATCGCCGTCGCCACCAGCATCTCCCACCACAGGGCCTGCGTGATGCGCGGGTGGTTCTCGGTGATCGCCAGGATGGTGGTGCGCGGGATCTCGGCGAGGGTGACGTTCGTCAGGGTCCCGATCGAGTGGTCCATCTCCCGCAGCACGAAGACGTGCGGGTCGCAGAGGTCGCCCGGCAGGAAGAACGAGATCACCTGGCGCCGGCCGTCCACCAGCTGCTTGTAGCGGCAGGCCCAGCCGTCGAGGATCAGGTTGACGTGGCCCGGGTCGTCGCCCTCGCGGATGATGTCCTCGCGCGCGCCGAGGTGCCGGCGCTTCAGGGAGGCCGCCTTGCGCAAAGCCACCTTGTCCTCGTGCGAGAGCTTCGTGAACTGCTCAAGCTTCAGGATGAGATGATGCGGCATTCCGGCCCCGGCCCAGTGACGACCGGAGTAGAGCGAAACCGCGGGTGCCGATTTAACAAAGGTTATGTGTCGCGCGGGCGCCGAGCGCGTGCAACGGACTTCGTCCTGCGGGCACCCCGCATCACCCGGACCCTTCCGCGATCCGGGCGATCAGGCGCTCCGCGTGGCGGCTCCGGTCCTCGGCGCTCGTGCAGGGCGTGCGCAGGAGGATGCGATCCGCGCGCACCGTGACGTCGGCGTCGGCGAGGCCGGGGCGGGGGCGCACGCCCCGCCGGAGATCGGCCGCGATGCCCTGGGGGCCGCCGCTCAGGCAGGCGACGTCGAGGTCGCGGCAGGCCGTGCGCAGCCGCGCGATCGTGAGGAGCGCCCGGGCCGCCTCGGGGATCGGCCCGAACCGGTCCTCCATCTCGGTGGCGAGGGCGTCGATCTCCTCCGCGGCGCCGACGCGCAGGAGCCGAGTGTAGAGCCCGAGCCGCACCTCGGGCTCCGGCACGTAGCCGATCGGGATCTCCCCGCCGAGGCCGAGGCGGATCTCGGGGGTCCAGTCGCTGGCGGGCTCGCCCTTCGCGGCGCGCAGCGCGAGCTGGAACAGGTGCTGGTAGAGCCCGAGGCCGATCAGCTTGACGTGGCCGGCCTGGGCGTCGCCGACGAGGTCGCCCGCGCCGCGCAGGTCGAGGTCGCGGGCGCTGATCGTGAAGCCGGCGCCCAGCCTGTCGAGGGCTTCGAGGGTGCGCAGGCGTTTCTCGGTGGCCGCGGAGAGCGGGCGGTCGGGCTCGTTCAGGAGGTGCACGACGCCCCGGCGCTGGCCGCGTCCGACGCGCCCCCGGAGCTGGTGCAGCTGGGCGAGGCCGAAGCGCTCCGCGTCCCAGACCAGCATGGTGTTGGCCCGCGGCACGTCGAGGCCGCTCTCGATGATGCTCGTCGCCAGGAGGACGTCCCCGTCCCCATCGGCGAAGCGGACCATGATCTCGTCCATGGCAGCGGGCTTGAGCGACCCGTGCGCCACCGCCACGTCGAGCCCGGGGGCGATCGCGCGCAGGCGCTCGGCCATCGGCGCGATGTCCTCGATCCGCGGGCAGACCACGAAGCTCTGGCCGCCGCGCCGGTGCTCGCGCATCAATGCCGCCCGCACCGCGTCCGCGTCGAACGGGGCGATCACGGTCCGGATCGGCTGGCGCACGGCGGGCGGCGTCGCGATGACGCTGAGGTCCTGGAGCCCGACGAGGGCCGTCTGCAGGGTGCGGGGAATCGGGGTCGCGGTGAGCGTCAGCACGTGGCCGTTCCCCGCGAGCGCCCGCAGCCGCTCCTTCAGTTTGGCGCCGAAGCGCTGCTCCTCGTCGATCACCGTCAGGCCGAGCTCCGCGAAGGCGACGCCGCGCCCCGCGAGCGCCTGCGTGCCGACCACGATCCGAATGCTTCCGTCCTTCAGGCCCTCGCGGACGCGCTTGCCCTCCTTCGGCCCGACGAGGCGTGAGAGCTGCGCCACCGCGATGCCGAAGCGGCCGAGCCGGCGCTCCAGCGTGCGGGCGTGCTGGCGGGCCAGCACCGTGGTCGGCGCGACGATCATCGCCTGCCGGCCCGCGAACACCGTGGCGGCGACGGCGCGGAGCGCGACCTCGGTCTTGCCGAAGCCCACGTCGCCGCAGACCAGCCGGTCCATGGGCCGGCCAGAGGCGAGGTCGGCCAGCACCGCCGCGGTGGCGCTCGCCTGATCGGCCGTCAGATCGAAGCCGAAGCCCGCCGCGAAGCGCTCCATCTCGCGCTCGGAGGGCTTCAGCACCGGCGCCTCGGCGCTGGCGCGCGCCTGCGCCAGCGCCAGCATGGTGCGGGCGGTGCGGGCGATGCTCGCCTCCGCCTCCAGCCGGCGCCGCGCCCAGCCCCCGCCCTCCAGCCGGTCGAGGGTCACGGCCTCCTCCTCGGAGCCGTAGCGCCAGACGCGATCGGCCTGCGAGACCGGCACCATCAGGATGTCGCCCTTGGCAAAGCGCAGGCGCAGGGCCTCCTCGGCCGCGCCCGGGCCCGAGGCCACCGCCTCCAGGCCCTCGAACACGCACAGGCCGTTGTCGCGGTCGACCGCGACGTCCCCGACCCGGAGCTCGACCTCGCCCATCGGCAGCACCGGGGCGCGGTCCTCGCGTGCGCGGGCCTCCGGGCCCAGCAGGTCGGCCGCCGCGAAGACGCTGAGGCCGCGCTCCGGCACCCGGAAGCCGGCATCGATCGGCGCGCGGAGGGCCAGTACCTCGCCGGGCCTCGCCGCCTCGGCTTCGACCCAGGCGCCGATCATCCGCACGGGCCGGTCCGCCGCCTTCTCGGCCTGGCGCACGAGGCGGGCCAGTGCCTTGCGGGGGCCCGCCAGCACCACCCGGTCGCCGGCCTTGAGGCGGGCGGCGAGCGCGCGGGCGAAGGCCGCGTTCTGTCGGCCGTTGCGGGCAAAGGCCGGCATGGCGACGTCCTCGCCGACGTCCGGCTCGGCGACGGCGACGCGGCGGGCCGCGAGCGTCGCCTCCCACGCGTCCGGCGTGAGGTAGAGGCCCGCATCGGCGGGCGTTCCCCGCGAGCCCCCCTCGCGGCCCTCGGCGATCTGCTCGAAGAAGGCGGCGGCCCGCGCATCCGCGCCGGCCTCCACCACGAGGCGCGCCTCGGGCAGGTCGTCGAGCACGCCGGCGAGCCGCCCGTAGAGCGCCGGCAAACGGTGCTCCTGGCCCGTGAAGGGGCGCAGAGTCTCCGTCGAATCCGCCGCCAGGATAATCTCGGTGGCCGGGTCGATCACCAGGACATCGGTCTCCGAGAGGGAGCGCTGCGAGACCGCGTCGTAGACGCGGATGCGCCCGACCCGGCCGTCCTCGTGCTCGACCCGGCAGGGGAGGGGCGCCGCTGCCGGGAACACGTCGATGGTGCGGCCGCGGATCGCGACCTCGCCGGGCTCGTCCACCCGGTCGTCGAGGATGTAGCCGAGGCGCTGCAGAGCCTGCGCCAGGGCCTCCACGTCGAGGGTGTCGCCGAGGCGGATCTCGACGCGGGCCTCCGCCCAGGTCTCGGGCGGCGGCACGCGCTGGATCAGGGCGGGGGCCGTGGTCAGCAGGATGTCGGGCCGGCTCGCGGTATCCGTGAGCCACCGCAGGACCCCCGTGCGCGCGCCCATCACCCCGCGGCTCGGCGAGGAGGTATCGAAGGGCAGGCAGTCCCATTCGGGGTAGACCGCCACCGCGAGGCCCGGCGCGAGGGCGCGCAGGATGTCGGCCAGCGCGTCGAGGCCGCGCCCGTCGCGGGCGACATGGACCAGGGGGGCCGCCCCCTCGGTCAGCCCGAGGAGCGCCACCGCCAGCGCACCTGCCGGAATGAGCGGCGCCGTCGTCTCCGCGGCCTCGGGGCGCGTCCCGCGCCCGGCCGCTCGCTTCGCTTTGGCCATCTGACCCGCCGCAACCCCTGCCTGTCCTGGCTTCGGCAACTCGCGAGTCGGGGCGGTGGGTCCGCGGTTTCGGCGCCGTCCCCAGCTTCCGCGGTGCCGCACCGGGTGGCTGGTGCGGGGCCATCCTCGATGGCCCCTGAACTGCCCGCGGACGCGCCATGCCCGGTCACGCGCCAGGGCCGTCACCCGTGCGATGCGCGCCGCTGCTCAGGCATGAGGCAGGGTCCGAAACGCAGAGAGCGGCGCGGGCTCCCGGCCCGCGCCGCTCTCGGTCTTTATGGGGCTCCGCCGGGCGGAGCCGCCTCGGTTCAGGCCGCGGCCGAGACGCTCGACGCGCCGGTGGGGACGGAGGCGATCGTCTTCAGGATCTGCGAGGCGATCTGGTAGGGGTCGCCCTGGGAGTTCGGGCGGCGATCCTCGAGATAGCCTTTGTAGTCGTTCTTGACGAAGCTGTGCGGCACGCGGATCGAGGCGCCGCGGTCGGCCACGCCGTAGGAGAACTTGTTCCAGGGCGCCGTCTCATGCTTGCCGGTGAGGCGCATGTGGTTGTCGGGGCCGTAGACGGCGATGTGGTCGTGCAGGTTCTTGTCGAACGCCGCCATCAGCTTCTCGAAATACGCCTGGCCGCCGGTCTCGCGCAGGTAGGCGGTCGAGAAGTTCGCGTGCATGCCCGAGCCGTTCCAGTCGGTGTCGCCGAGCGGCTTGCAGTGGTACTCGATGTCGACGCCGTACTTCTCGGTCAGCCGCTGCAGCAGGTAGCGGGCCATCCACATCTCGTCGGCGGCCTTCTTGGAGCCCTTGCCGAAGATCTGGAACTCCCACTGGCCCTTCGCCACCTCGGCGTTGATGCCCTCGTGGTTGATGCCGGCCGCGAGGCAGAGGTCGAGGTGCTCCTCGACGATCTGGCGCGCCACGGCGCCGACGTTCGCGTAGCCGACGCCGGTGTAGTAGGGGCCCTGCGGTGCCGGGTAGCCGGTCTCCGGGAACCCGAGCGGGCGGCCGTTCTTGTAGAAGAAGTATTCCTGCTCGAAGCCGAACCAGGCGCCCTCGTCGTCGAGGATCGTGGCGCGCTTGTTCGACGGGTGCGGGGTCGTGCCGTCCGGCATCATGACCTCGCAGAGGACGAGCACGCCGTTGGTGCGGGCCGGATCGGGGAAGTGCCGGATCGGCTTCAGCACGCAGTCGGAGTTCGAGCCCTCGGCCTGCTTGGTCGAGCTGCCGTCGAAGCCCCAGAGCGGCAGCTGCTCCAGGGACGGGAAGCCCTCGAAGTCCTTGATCTGCGTCTTGCCGCGCAGGTTCGGGGTCGGCGTGTACCCATCGAGCCAAATATACTCGAGCTTGTATTTCGTCATCGCGAGTCTCTCGTGATTTAGCGATGCGACGTGTGAGGGGTCCTGAGACTGCACCTAGCCGCCGCTGGCCGCTGCCCCCGTAGCACAGGGTATGCCAAGCCGGAGGGCGCATGGGCCGCCGGCGGCCCGCCGAGCGCGTCCGCGGGCCGCTCGGGCACGAGAAGCACCTTGGGCGCAACCGTTCGGCCCGCATCGGCGCAGGCGCGAAATTCCGCCTCCAAAGCGAGCACTGCCTGAAAAACTTGCTCCCGTTCAGATGTCGCGCGGAAAGGCAAGGCAAGTCCTGCTGATATTGTTCGCAAAGGCTGGTTTTCTTGCGGGCAGGGCGCGCAAAGTCGAAGCAGAGCCGCTACGTTCGAGGCGATACGAAACGGCCAATCACGCACAAGAGGACATCGGGTGATGAGTTCGGATTTCCATCGGGAGACGGCGAAGATCTACCAGTTTCCGGTCAGGGTTCGGGCCGGGTCGGGCGACCGGCGGGAGGCGCTCCGGCCGGCGGCGCACGCGGGCTCCCGCGGATCGGACATGGCCTTCGGCGGCGCCTGGTACCACGAGGCGGCGATCCAGGAGACCGATCGCTCCCGCAAGTCCTGAGCGAACAAGTCCTGAGCGAACAAGTCCTGAGCCCACAAGTCCTGAGCGCGGCTCAGGGACCGAAGATCGACCAGCCGAGGCGGCGGGTGAGCGCTTCGAGCGCGATCCGCCCCAGATGCGAGTTGCCGGCCGCGTCGAGCCCCGGCGACCAGACCGCAATCGAGGCCTTGCCGGGGGCCACCGCCAGGATGCCGCCGCCGACGCCGCTCTTGCCGGGCAGGCCGACCCGGTAGGCGAACTCGCCCGATCCGTCGTAGTGGCCGCAGGTCAGCATCACGGCGTTGATGCGCCGGGCCCGCTCGGGCTGGACCACCTGCAGGCCCGTCGAGGGGTCGCGCCCCGCATGGGCGAGGAAGCGCCCGGCCGTCGCGAGCTGGCGGCAGGTCATCGCGATCGCGCAGTGGTGGAAGTAGACGCCGAGCGTGAAATCCACCGGATTGTCGATCACGCCGAACGACTTCATGTAGTTCGCGAGCGCCGCGTTGCGGAAGCCGGTGCGCTGCTCCGAGGCCGCCACCGCCTCGTCGATGGCGATTGAGGAATCCTGGGCGAGGTAGCGCATGAAGCGCAGGATCTCCCCCAGCGCCTCCCGCGGCTGGTGGCCGGACAGGATCACGTCCGTCACGGCGATGGCGCCGGCATTGATGAACGGGTTGCGGGGGATGCCGCATTCCCGCTCCAGCTGCACGATGGAGTTGAACGGGCTGCCCGAGGGCTCCCGCCCGACCCGGCGCCACAGGCGGTCGCCCACCATGCCGAGGGCGAGGGTCAGGGTGAACACCTTCGAGATGCTCTGGATCGAGAAGGGCACCTCGCTGTCGCCGGCCGCGGCCACGTTGCCGTCCGCATCGATCACCACGAGCCCGAAGGCGCCGGCATCGACCCGGGCGAGCTCGGGGATGTAGCGCGCGACCTCGCCGCGATCCGGCCGCGCGCGCATCGCCTCCGCGATCTCGGAGACGACCCGCTGAAGCTCGGCATGGCTCATGGACCCGGCACCTCGTTGCGAACGCGGGGATGGTTCGTGCGGGGCCGGACCGTCGCGGCCGCGCGAGCCCCGCCGCAAGCAACTCGACGGCCAAGCGTGGGGGAGGGCGGCGGCCCCCTTTCCGCCGGGGTTCCGCCCCCGCGGGACGATCCAAGGGGTTCGGGGGCGTTCACGAGGGCCCGCGCCGATGACGAAGTATAACTTGAGACGTTTATAAGTTGATCTCAGTCTAGCGCGTCCATAGCCTCGGCAAAAACTGCGGTCGTCCCTGCTCGCTGCGAATGGGCCGGCACGACCGGGCGCCCCGGGAGGTGACATGAGGACGTTCGCCATCGGCACCCTGGTGTCGGCCCTGCTCCTGACGGCTACCGCGAGGTCCGCCGACGCGGCCGGCACGTTGCGGATGGACGATCTGGCGAGCCAATGGCCGCGCGCGGGACGAAGCGAGAAGGTCGATTTCACCGACCGCATGGGCAGGGCCATGATCGCCCTGTCGCCGGACCTGACGAACACCTACTTCCTGAACTGCCTCGAAGAGACGGCCAACATCGGCGACACCAAGGAGCTGACGCTCGGCGATTTCGTGCGGACCTGCATCGCGATGAAGCTCGGGCGCGCGTCCGAGTAGCGGCCAGGCGATGCTCCCGAATCCACGCCGCCCGGGGATCCGGCTCCTCTGCGCCGCGGGGCTCGGCCTGGCGGGATGCGGTGCGGTCCTGGCGCAGTCGAGCCTCGACGACCCGGATCTGACGCTCGGCACGAAGCGATCCAGCCACCTGCTCGCGCTCGCGGACCGGCTCCTCGGCCCGTCGGATCACCGGATCGCCGCCCTGCGGGCGGGCCGGGCCGGAGCGGTCTGCGGGACCGTGGATTCCCGGAACCGGATGGGAGCCTATACGGGGCCGCGCGGCTTCGTGGCGGACCTGAAGGCCGGCTTCCTCGGGCGCCTGCCGGAGGGGCCCGAACTGCGCAACCCGGCGAGCGCGGCCGACTACCGCGCGATGGAACGCGCCCGGGACCTCTACGCCGCCAACTGCGCGGAGTGAGAAACCGGGGTTTCGGAGCTCCGGCTCGGCGTCGGCCGCCATGCCGGGACCTCCGCGGCCTGTCCCGACACCGGGGAGTACCCGCACCGGCGGGCCGCGGAACCCTACTTCGGGCCCCGGGCGGGCTTGCCGACGTGGCGGGTGTGCTTGCCGGCGCGGGGGCTCTTGAAGCCCTTCGGGCCCTGCTCGGGCGCGCCCGCCAGGGCCTCCACCTGGATCTCCGGGGAGCCGCTGCGGGCGAACGCCGCCGCGAAGCGCGTGGCGGCGTTGCCGCGGACCTCGAACTTGGTCTCGCGCTCGAAGATCCGGATGGCGCCGATCTCCTGCCGGTCGATGCCGCCCCGGCGGGTGAGCATGGGCAGCAGCCGGCGTGGGTCGGCGTTGTCGCGGCGCCCGAGGTTGAGGCGGAACCACACGGCCGGGCCCATGGCGGCGATGCGCTCCGCGTCCCGCGGGTCGTAGGGCGCCCGCTCGGGCCGGCGCTCGCGCAGGTCGCCGGGGTCCGTCACCTCCTCGGGGGCGGGCAGGCGGGTGCGGTAGACCCGGGCAAGCGCCGCGGCCAGGGCCTCGGGGCTGCTCTGGGCGAGGAGCGTGGCGGCGAGCGCCACGTCCTCCTCGGCCGGCTCCTCGGTGAAGAGGGGGTCGGACAGCATGCGCTCGCCGTCGAGGCGGCGGATCTCGTCGGCCGGGGGCGGGCCGCTCCATTCCGGGCTGACCTTGGCGAGGCTGAGCATCTGCTCGGCGCGCCGCCGGCGGGAGTTCGGCACGAGGAGGACGCTCGTCCCCTTGCGGCCGGCCCGGCCGGTGCGGCCCGAGCGGTGCTGCAGCACCTCGGCGTCGTGGGGCAGGTCGGCGTGGATCACGAGGCTCAGCGTCGGCAGGTCGATGCCGCGGGCCGCGACATCGGTCGCCACGCAGACCCGGGCGCGCCCGTCGCGGAGGGCCTGCAGGGCGGCGTTGCGCTCACCCTGGCCGAGCTCGCCCGAGAGCGCGACGACCGAGAAGCCGCGCTCGGTGAGGCTCGCCTGGAGGTGGCGCACCGCGTTGCGGGTGTTGCAGAACACGATGGCGGTCGGCGCGTCCGCCTCGCGCAGGACGTTGAGCACGACGTGCTCGATCTCCCGCGGCACCACCCGGATCGCCCGGTAGGCGATGTCGGCGTGGCCGCGCGTCTCGCTCTTGACCGCGATGCGCAGGGCCCCGCTCTGGTAGCGCTCGGCGAGCGCCTCGATGCCCTTCGGCAGGGTCGCGGAGAACAGGAGCGTGCGCCGCTCGGGGGGCGTCTGGCCGAGGATGAACTCGAGATCCTCGCGGAATCCCATGTCGAGCATCTCGTCGGCCTCGTCGAGGACGACGGCCCGCAGGGCCTCGGTGGCGAGGTTGCGCCGCTCGATGTGGTCGCGCAGGCGGCCCGGGGTGCCGACCACGATGTGGGCGCCGTCGGCGAGCACGCGGGCCTCGCGGCGCGGATCCATGCCGCCGACGCAGAAGGCGACGCGGGCGCCCGCCGGGGCGTAGAGCCAGGTGATCTCGCGGTGAACCTGCAGCGCCAGCTCGCGGGTCGGCGCGATGACGAGGGCGAGCGGCGCGGCCGCGGGCGGCAGCATCTCGGCCTCGCCGAGGAGATCGCCCGCGATGGCGAGCCCGTAGGCGACGGTCTTGCCGGAGCCGGTCTGGGCCGAGACCAGCAGGTCGCGGGCGGCCGGGGCGGCGTCGAGGACGGCGCTCTGCACCGGCGTCGGCTCGGCGTAGTTGCGCTCGGAAAGGGCCCGCGCGAGGGGGGCGGGCAGGGTGGGGAACGGCACGAACAGGTCTTTCCACGACCATCGTCGTCCCGGCGCGCGCGCGGCGCAGCTTGAGCGGAACGGATCGGTCTCGAATCGGTTGCGGAACCGCGCTTCTACCCGCAAAGGACCGTGCGCGCCACGCCGCGCCCTGCATGGGCCACCTGCGTCGCGGGGGCCCCGCGACGGGGCGGCAGGGATTCGTGCGGGCGGGCGAGGGGTGGACGGGACGATGGGCGGGATCCTGCGCTTGGTGGTGGCCTGGGCCACGGTCGCCGCCTTCCTGGTCTTCGGCAAGGGCTGGCTCGGCGGCCTCGGCGACCCGCTCTGGGCCACCGGCCTGTTCGCCTGGATCCTCGCCGTGATCCTGTGGGCCGCCTTCGGCGTCGTGCACGAGGCGGAGGAGCTGGCCGAGCGGCTCGGGGAGCCGCTGGGCACCCTCGTGCTGACGCTCGCCATCGTCATCATCGAGGTGGCGCTGGTCTCGGCCGTGATGCTCGGCGGCAAGGACGCGGCGACGCTCGGGCGCGACACCATGTTCGCCGTGCTGATGATCGTGCTGAACGGCGTCGTCGGCATCGGCCTGCTGATCGGCGGCCTGCGCCATCACCAGCAATCCTACAACCTCCAGGGGGCCTCGGCCTTCCTGTCGGTGATCATCCCGCTCACCACGATCGCGCTCATCATCCCGAACTTCACGAGCTCCACCCAGGACGGCAGCCTGACGAAGCTCCAGGCCGTCACCTTCTCGGTCTTCACCGTCGCGCTCTACGCGGTATTCCTGCTGATCCAGACCGGGCGCCACCGCGACTTCTTCATGGATGCCCAGGAGCGGGAGGCGCAGGCGGAGGCCGCACCCGGCCCCGAGGCGGACGCCGCGAAGCCCGCGGCCTCCGGCGGCATCGCCCTGCACACCGGGCTCCTCGTCGCCAACATCCTGCCGATCGTGCTGCTCTCCAAGAGCCTCGCGACGATCCTCGACCACGGCATCGCGGCCCTCGGCGCGCCCTCGGCGCTCAGCGGCGTGCTGATCGCCGCGATCGTCTTCACGCCGGAGGCGATCTCCTCGCTCAAGGCCATCGCCCGCAACGAGCTGCAGCGGGCGATCAACCTCTGCCTCGGCGCCGCGACCTCGACGGTGGGCCTCACCGTGCCGGCGGTGCTGGCGGTCGGCCTGCTCACCGGGCAGACCGTGGTGCTGGGGCTGAAGCCCACCGAGATGACGCTGCTCGCCGTCACCCTGATCCTCAGCACCCTGACCTTCTCGGGCCTGCGCACCACGGTGCTGGAGGGCGCCGTGCACCTGATCGTGTTCTTCGTCTACATCGTGCTGATCTTCAGCCCCTGAGCCCTACGGCCGGCCCTCAGCCCCCGAACCGCTCGGTGCGGATGCGGGCCGCCGGCACGCCGGCGTCGAGCAGCAGGTCGGAGGCCGCGGAGACGAACGGGTTCGAGCCGCAGACGAACACCCGGGCCGGCGCGCCGAGGGCCGCCAGGGCCTCCCGCACCGCCGCGGCGTCGATCCGCCGGCCGCCGCCCTCCCGCGTGGTGAGCAGGGTCAGGCCGAAGGCCGGATCGGCCGCCGCCCAGCCCTCGATCTCGGCGAGCGCGGCGGCCTCGGCCCGGGTGCGCACCGAGTAGATCAGGTGGGCCCGCACCCCCGGGGCCGCCGCGGCGCGATGGCGCAGCATCGCGAGGAGCGGCACGATGCCGGACCCGCCTCCGACGAGGAGCAGAGGACCGCCGTCGCCCGGCCGCCAGACGAAGGACCCCCCGATCGGCCCCCGCATCTCGATCCGGTCGCCGACCGCGGCGACCTCGCGGAAGAATCCGGAGACCTCGCCGTCGGCGAGGGCCTCGATCATCAGCTCGATCGTTCCCGACCCGTCCGGGGCCGAGGCGATCGAGTAGCTGCGCTGCGCCTGATAGCCGTCCTCGCTGGACAGCCGCACGTCCACGTGCTGCCCGGCGCTGGACACGCCGATGGACGGCGCCGCGAACAGGTAGCTGTCCAGCGTGGGTGTCAGCGGCGTGATCGCCAGGATCGTCGCCTCGCCCCAGCGGAGCCGGGCCGGCTCAGTCACCGGTGAAGCGCTGCTCGCGCCAGGGATCGCCGTACATGTGGTAGCCTCGCAGCTCCCAGAACCCGGCCTCGTCCTTCCGGGTAAAGCGCAAGCCCTTCAACCACTTGGCGCTCTTCCAGAAGTACAGGTGGGGCACCAGCAGGCGGGCCGGGCCGCCGTGGTCCGGCGGGATCGGGCGTCCCTCGTAGAGCGTCGCGACCATGGCCTTGCCGCCCGTCAGGTCGGCGACCGGGACGTTCGTCGTGTAATCGTCGAAACCTTCCGCCAGCAGGAAGTCGGTCGGAGCGCTGATGCCGGCATCCGCCAAGATGTCATCGAAGCTCACGCCCTCCCAGCCGGTGTCGAACTTGGACCACTTCGTGACGCAGTGGATGTCGCCCTTCCACTGCGTGCGCGGAAGTGCGGCGAATTCCGTCCACGACCAGCTCTTGACCGGGCGAGGACCATCGCGAAGCGTGAAGCGCCAGGTTTCGAGATCGATCCGCGGGGTCGGCCCGAGCTGCAGCACGGGGAAATCCTCGGTCAGGTACTGCCCCGGCGGCAGCCGCTCCTGGGTCGCCTCGGGCGGTCGGCGCCCGGTGAATCCTCGCGTCGCCATCGGCCGCCTCGCTCCATCCCGCACCGCGCCGAGGCCGGTGCCGTCGCGTCGGTTCGATCCCAGAAAGCCCTTCCGCGTCAAGGCTTGCGGCCGCTCCGGGCCGGGGTGCCGTGCCGCACCGCTTCGCCGAAGAAATGCCCCATTATGGCCGATGGTGCTGCTGCTCGCCGCAGAGGACGTCCCGCGGCGCATGGAACAATGCACCGGAGGGGTCGATCATGAACAAGCTACTCGCCACCACGCTCCTGGCCGGCGGCCTCGCCGCCGCTGCGGCGCCGTCCGCCCAGGCGCGCGACGGCATCGGCCCCGGCGGCGCGGCGGCCCTCGGCGTCCTCGGCGGCCTCGCGGTCGGCGGCGCCATCGCGTCCTCGCAGAACGGCTACTATCCCGGGCAGCCGGTCTACCGCGCGCCCCGGCCGGTCTACGTCGAGGAGGATTACGGCCCGGTCTGCCACTTCGAGCGCCGCCGCTACGTCGACGCCTACGGGGACGTCATCGTCCGCCGCGTCCGCGTCTGCGAGTAGGGTTCAGCGCCGCCCGAAGCGCTCGGCCACGAAGATGCCGCCGAGCACGAGGCCGAGCGCCAGGGCGTCGTTCCAGCGGAAGGGCTCGCCGAGGATCAGCACGGCGAGCCCGGCCCCGAAGATCGGCACGAGGTTGACGAAGAGCCCCGCACGGTTGGGGCCGATCAGCTCGACCCCGTGCATGAACATGAGCTGCGCGGCGAGCGATGGCCCGAGGCCGACGAACACCGTGATCAGCCAGCCCTCGGGCGTCGGCCAGATCAGCCGGCCCGCCGCCCACTCGATCGCCAGGGGCGGCAGCGAGGTCAGCAGGGCGGCGAGCGCCATGGCCGAGAAGAAGGTCAGCGCCGAGACCTTCGGGCGCGAGGGCAGGCCCACCGTGTAGCCCGCGTAGAGCACGCAGGCGCCGAGCATCAGCACGTCCCCTCGGTTCAGGTCGAGCGTCCGCAGGACGACCCAGTCGCCGTGGGTCGCGGCGGTGGCGGCCCCGAGCAGCGTGATCAGCACCCCGGCGACCTGCGCCGGACCGACCGCGATGCGGTGGACGACGAAGTTCATGAGGATGACCAGTACCGGAATCGCGCCCTGAAAGAGCGCGAGGTTCACGGCCGTGGTGTAGGCGCCGGCCGCGTAGAACAGGCTCGCGTAGATCGTGTAGCCGCACGCTCCCATCAGGAAGATGCGCGGCCAGTGACCGCGCAGATCCGGCCATTCGGCCAGGACGCGACGGCGCGCCACCAGGGCGAGGGCGAGGCAGGCGATGGCCCAGCGCAGGCAGGTCAGGGCCTGGGGCGAGACCTGCCCGGGCGCCACCTTGCCGGCGACGGCGTTGCCGGCCCAGAGCAGGGTCACGAAGGTCAGAATCGGGTAGGCCGCCGGGGCGCGTGCCGTCGTCTCGGGAGCCGTCGTCGGTCTGGCCGTCACGCGCCTGCTCGTCTCACGCCACGCCGGGTCGGCGCCCAGGCCCGCTCATGCCATGGCGGCCCGCGCGCTGGCCAGCCGCGTCATTCCATGGTGGGGGCGAGCTTCTTCACCGCCGCGACGTCCTCACCGAGCCAGGCGGCGTTCTTGGCGGTGCCGTCGAAGGTGGCGCTCGTCTTGAACAGCTCGTACTTGCCCTCGATCGCGTAGGGACGGCTGCGGGCGAGAAGCTCGGCCACGGCCTCGCGGGTCATCGGCACGAAGGTCCGCGTCGCCTCGAGGGCCTGGTCGAGGTCGCGCTGGTTCTGGATACCGGTGATGACCACGGAGGTCGGCAGGCTGAGCGAGAAGTGCAGGTATTCCAGGGGCTTGATCGGCGCATCGCTCTTCAGGATCACGCCGTCGCCGAACGTCTTCATCCCGAGCGCGGCGATGCCGTTCTGGACGAGGTAGGGCAGGACGAGGTGCCCGAAGCTCCGGAAATGCGCGTCCATGACATTGAGCGGCATCTGCACGGAATCGAAGTGGAAGCCGCGCTCCGCCGCGACTTCCAGCATCTGGAGGTGGATGCGCGGGTCTTTGTGCCCCGTGAAGCCGATGTAGCGGAGCTTGCCGGCCTTCTTGGCCTCCGCGAACGCCTCCATCGCACCGCCCTCCGCGAAGACGCGGTCGGGATCGTCGTAGCGCAGGATCTCGTGGTGCTGCACGAGGTCGATCCGGTCGGTCCGCAGCCGCTTCAGGGAGGTGTCGATCTGCTTCGTCGCCTCCTCCTTGGTGCGACCGTCCATCTTGGACATCAGGAAGACCTTGTCGCGGTACCCGCCCTGCTCGAGCGCCACGCCCATGCGGAGCTCCGAACGGCCTTCGTTGTAGTCCCAGCAATTGTCCATGAAGGTGATGCCGCGATCGATGCCCTGGTGGACGAGGCGTACCGCCTCGTCATCGCTCACGGCGTTCTTGCCGAGGTGGAAGCCGCCCATCCCGATCGCGGAGATCAGCTCGTCCGTGCGCCCGAAGCGGCGGTAGAGCATGTCGCCCCTGCGCTCGCCCGGGTCGGTCACGAGCGGAAGCGCCGCCGGATCGGCCGGGCGGCTGTTCGGCAGTCCGGGGCCGGTCACGGCCGCACCCGCGCTGCCGGATGCGGCGAGGCCGGCGCCGAGGGCGGCGCCCTGAAGGAAGCTGCGGCGTTCCATGGTGTGGCTCCACTGTTCTTCGTCATCGGGGAGAGTCCGCGAGGCGCCGGGCGGCGTGCAGGAGGCGCAGCGCGGCGCAGGCCGCCCCGTAGCCGTTGTCGATGTTGACGACCGCGAGCCCGGGCGAGCAGCTCGCCAGCACGGCATCGAGCGCGGTGCGGCCGCCGGCGGCGACGCCGTAGCCGACGGAGGTCGGCACGGCCACGATGGCGCTGGCGACGAGGCCGCCCAGCACGCTCGGAAGGGCCGCGTCCATGCCGGCCGCCGCGATGACGACCGGGTGCGCGCGGATCTCGTCGAGGCGTCGCGTCAGGCGCCACAGGCCCGCGACACCCACATCCGCGATGAAGGTCGAGGCGACCCCCTGATAGGTCAGGGTTCGCTCGGCCTCCCGCGCGACGGGCACGTCCGACGTGCCGGCCGCCACGATGGCCACCCGAGCGGGCCCCGAAACCTCGCGTCGCGCCCGGAAGAAGGCCGTACGCGAGAGGGGGCAGTAATCGAGGTCCGCGCGGGCGGCGGGCCGCAGGGCGGCGTGCTTCTCCGGGTCCAGCCGCGTGACGAGGAGGCTCGCATCGCGTTCGGCCGCTGCCTCCAGGATGGCGTCGATCTGGGCCGCGGATTTGCCGGCCGCGTAGATCGCCTCCTCGAGGCCGATCCGTTCCGGTCGGGCGAAGTCGAGAACGAACTCGTCGCTGGTGCTCATGAGCCGGTCCCGGTCAGGAAGGCGCTGCCGGTCCGGTAGGGCGCGAACAGGACGTCGCCGGACGCGAGCGCGGAGGGCGCACGTGCGCGGATGCGGGCGTCGAGGTCCGCGCGCGCGCCTCGATCGAGCGAACTCAGGCTCACCGGGTCGAGCTCGACGACGATCCCCGAGGCCCTCACCCGGCAGCGGACGGCGCGCGACGCATCGGCCGCCGCCTCGATCGCGCTGCCGACGAGGCCCTCGACGGCATGGATGAAGGCGAGCGTCTCGGGCTCGATCCGGATGCCGGTCTCGACGCGGCTCGACAGGCAGGGGGCGGCCGGCAGCTCGGCGATCGCTCCGAGGCCGAGATCGTGGGCGAGCGCCCGCACCGCCGCCTTGTCGAAGCCCGCCTCCAGGAAGGGATGGCGCACCCCGTGCTCACGCGCTGCATCGAGTCCCGGCCGGTACTCGCCGAGATCGTTCAGATTCGCGCCGGAGACGATCTGCCGGTCGGTCACCGTGCGCACGGCGCCGTAGAGGTTGATCTTGCAGAAGAAGCACCGGTTGACGGGGTTGGCGCGATAGGCCGGGTCGGCGAACTCGCCGGCCTCGATCACCCGCAGGGTCCAGCCCGCGCGCGCGGCCTCGGCTCGGACACGGGCCGTGGCTTCCGGCGGAACGGCCGGCGAGGCCGCATGCACCATCAGGGCATCCCCGGCTCCGAGGATCCTGTGAGACAGGCTGGCCAGGGTGAGACTGTCGACGCCGCCGCTCACCGCGATCGCGACGGGACCGATATCGGTGATGACGTCCGCGAGCCGCGCGTTCATCGCCGGGTCTCTCCGCGCGCGGCCGCCGCGTCCCCGAGGGCGATCCCTTCGGCCTCGCGGCGCAAGGCTGCGCGCTCCGCATGGCCTTCCCGCGCCAGGGCATCGCCGGCCTCGGCCTTGGCCGTGAGGCCGCCGGGCCTCATCGCAGTCTTCACCCGCACCGACGTTCCGGCGACCGAGACGGTGCTGTCCTGCCGTTCCAGCGCGCGCCCGTCGACGAGGCTGTGGCGCAGGCCGATTGTAGTCGTCTCTCGGAAGCAGGCTTCTACCGCAGCATCGAGGGCGTCCGCAGCGGCCAGAACGCGGACGTGGCTCATCATCCGCCCCTTCTTGCCGAAGACCGGCATCTGGACGACGTCGAGCACTCCCGCCTGGGCGCGCAGCCGGTCGAGGCCCATGGCGAGGTCCTCGCCCGACTGATCGTCGACCTCGAACTCGATCACGGCGATCGTACGATGCGCGCCTGCCTGCCGAGCGCCTGCCTCCGGCGTGAACACCAGGGCACGCACGCAGTTGCTGATGCCGGGCAGGATCCGGCTGCCGAAGCCGATCCCTGAGCGCGCGAGGACCCGCGGGTGCGCCGGAGGCGAGGCTTCGCCGCGGAGGTGGCGCAGGATCGCGGCCCCGGTCGGTGTCACCCGTTCGCCGGGGATGCCGTCGTTGAGGGTCCGGAAGCCTTCGAGCAGCAGCGCCGTCGCCGGGGCGGGCACCGGCAGCGGCCCGTGCTGGGTCGACACCCGGCCGCCGCCGAGGGGCAGGGCCGAGACGCTCCACTCGGTGGCTCCGCTCACGGCGATGAGATGGGCCGCCGCGACGATGTCGGCGATCGAATCCCAGGCCCCGACCTCGTGGAAAGCGACGCGTTCGACCGCGATGCCGTGCACCCGCGCCTCGGCCTCTGCGAGGTGCCCGAAGATCGCGAGGGCATGGGTCCGCACGGCCGGGTCAAGGTCCGCGCGGCTCAACTCCTCGCGGATCTCGGACCAGTGCCGATGGTGGTGGCCGCCGTGTCCGTGGTGATGTCGGCCCGAGGCCTCGTGCTGATGAGCCTGTACGGCATCGTTCGTGACCGCGAAGCGTCGCCCCCGCAGGATGCCGTCGTTGTGCGCGATCAGTTCGCAGGCGACGCCGGCGCGGCTCGCGGCGCGGATGCTCGCCCGGACGCCCGTCTCGTGCTCCGGAAAAGCATCGAGCAGCGCGGCGGCGAACATGTCGCCCGCCATGCCGCCGAGCGCGTCGAGGTGTATCTGCATCAGGTCCGGATGGATGTCGGGCGTCGTGTGGTGGAACGCCGGACCCTTCGGAAAGGTCCGCGCCGAAGCCCGGCGCGTCGGGTCGGATTGCCGCCGGGGCGGCGGTCGCGGTCGCGGGCGGTGGAGGGCGGTCCTCTGCCGTCAGCGCAGGGCCGGACGGACGCCCGGCGGAACCCCGGCCTCGAACGTGAAGGCGGCGCCCGCCTGCTCGAGCACCCGGCGCACGGCCATCAGCGTCTCGCGCCGGGCCTGAATACCCGAGGTCTCGTCCTCGAGGCGGCGGATGGTGGAGTTGGAAACCTCTGCGCGCCGGGCAACCTCGTCGGCCGAGAGGCCGATCATGCCCCGTGCCGCGCGGATCTGGGCCGGCGTGATCTCGCGCTCCTCGGTGGAGGCGGGCGGCCGGCCCTCCTGGCACCCCGTTCCGAAGCGGTTCTGGCCGGGAATGCTCAGGCAGACACCGACCCACTCCCGGACGGAGCCGTCCCGGTTGAGGATCGGGATCCCCCGCGAGTTGAACCAGCGGAAGATCCCGTCCGCGCACAGGATCCGGTAATCGGTGTTGTAGGGCGCGACGTGCGAGATCGCGGTGACCCATGCCGACCGTGCGCGCTCCCGGTCATCGGGATGGAGCGCGGCCAGCCATCCGCTGCCCTGGATCTCGGCGTGGCTCTGGCCCGTGAGGGCCTGCCATTGCGGCATGTCGAGGCTTTGGCCGTCGGGGCTCACCATCCAGACGACGGCCGCGGTCGCCGCGATCAGCGCGTTGAACCGATCCTGCTCCTGCTCGACGGAGTGTCGGCTCTCGTAGCGCAGGGTAACATCCTGCAGGATGCCGATGGCGCTGACCGGCCGGTCGTCGGCCCCGAGGATCACCTCCGCGCGGCTCGCGACCCATCGCTGCGTGCGGTCCGGCCGGATAACACGGAACTCCCGCTGCAGCGGTTGGCCGCTGCGCAGGAGGACCAAGGGATCGGCCTGCGACTGCCGATCGTCGGGGTGCATCATCTGCCTGACGAGCCCGAAGGTGAGGGCGACCCCGGAATCCAGCCCCAGAACCCGATAGAGCCCGACCGATCCGTCGATGTCATCGGTCCGGATGTCCGCTGACCAGAACCCGATCTCGCCCCGCTCCTCGATGAGCTTGAGGAAATGCTGCACGGAGGCGCGACGGCGTCCGGCATCAGCACCCTCGTTGAGCCAATCAGGCCGCATCAGGGATCGGGTCGGCATCACTGGCTCGTCGAAGCTCACACAGGCGAGGATGCCAGAATTCTCATCATCGGCAGACTAAAAAAAGTGTTATCCGTTTGGCAAGACACATAAAGACGCACGAGGCCACATCTTTTGAGTTGCATAAAAAATACCAATGCAACCATCGATTACTTCCAAGAGTCGCTGTCAGTACGCGATCGGTAGGACGTCCAAGTCCAACCATTATGTTGCGGAGCAAAGCCTACTGGTAGGCTGGTACTTTCGGACGCCCTGCGCCGATCTTCGTGAATGGCCGAGCCGCGCGGTCTCCAGCGACCTCCGGCGCTATCGATCCCGGCATGGAGGAAATTGGCCGCTCGATGCAGGCGCCCCCCGGCGATGTCGCCGATTTACAATTACAACTCGGCCTGTGAGCGGCTTGTCTGCAAAATCCAGCGCTCACATGTATCAGAGACTTACATGATGTGCCGGATGACAAAATTTTGTCAGATTAGACTAATTTCTGCAAGCAAGCGTGGCGGCACCAGGCGTGAGCCCGCTTTCGGCCTGGGCTTTCGTGCGGCTGTCGATCGTGATCCAGAGCACGCGGTTGCCCGCATTCGTCATCCAGATCACGTTCAACGCATCGCTGGTGATGCGCAGACCGAGGGCCCGGGCGTTCGCCACCGCCTCCGCATCATCGTCGGCGTGAAAGGAAGAGCGGTAGAGGATCGCATCGTGGGGGTCTCGAACCTCACGGCGGGCGCCCAGTAGCGTGTAGACAGGCATCCGTTCTCTCCCGGGTCGGGCCGCGTCAGGGTGCGGCGCATGCGGACGTCGTAGGAGCGGAGTGCCGCGCCGACTGTGACGCGGATCACGCATCTGCGTCGCCCTGGTGGAGACGGCCGCTCGTCTTGGCCGACCGGCGTCAGAGCCCCGCAGGTTCGGGTACAGGCCGTGGCGCGGCGGAACTCGATGCCGGGCGCGCGACGTTCTCCGGTGGCCCGTCTCGCGGGCGCCGGGAACGAGTCATGACAGCGACGATCGCGCAGCAACTCGAGGCGGCCGCGTCGGCCGCGCGACGTCAGGTCAGGGCCTTTCCGGGCGCGATCAGCCAGGACGAGTTGCCGTGGCGGGTCATCGCGGCGTTCGACGCGGACATCCGGGGCTTCGTCGAACGGGACCGGCGCATCGAGGACGAGCGGGACCGCGTCCTGATCACGGCGGTGACCTACGCGGAGACACCGCGCGACGGGGATCCGGACGCGGTCGCCGCGGCGCGGACACGGCTCCTCGATGCCATCGACTACCTGGAGCAGGCCGTGCTGCGCTTCGGCATCGTGAACCGTGCGGCCGCGAAGGGCGGCCATGGCCAGGCGGGCACCCCGGTGGCCGCGAAGCCGCCGGCCAACGACATTGCCTGAACCATCTCGTCCGACCCGGCCAGCGAACGGCGCGAGACAGGCTGATGCTGCCCTCGCTGTCGACCCGACCCGGTCCCGCTAGCGATCCTGCTGGCTCATCCCATGCCGTGAACGCAAACGAAAAGGCCTCGCCGAAGCGAGGCCCTTTCCGTCGGCGAGGGGCGGTGGTCAGACCGCGATGCGATCCTCGCTGTCCATCGGCTCGCGCAGGACGTAGCCGCGGCCCCAGACCGTCTCGATGTAGTTGCGGCCCTGGCTGGCGTTGGCGAGCTTCTTGCGCAGCTTGCAGATGAAGACGTCGATGATCTTCAGCTCCGGCTCGTCCATGCCGCCGTAGAGGTGGTTGAGGAACATCTCCTTCGTCAGCGTCGTGCCCTTCCGCAGCGAGAGGAGCTCCAGCATCTGGTACTCCTTGCCGGTGAGGTGGACGCGGGCGCCGGAGACCTCGACGGTCTTCTGGTCGAGGTTCACCACGAGGTCGCCGGTGGTGATCACCGACTGGGCGTGACCCTTCGAGCGTCGGACGATGGCGTGGATGCGGGCGACGAGCTCGTCCTTGTGGAAGGGCTTGGTCAGGTAGTCGTCGGCACCGAAGCCGAGACCCTTCACCTTGTCCTCGATGCCGGCCATGCCGGAGAGGATCAGGATCGGCGTCTTGACCTTGGCGACGCGCAGCGACCGCAGCACCTCGTAGCCCGACATGTCGGGAAGGTTCAGGTCGAGGAGGATGATGTCGTAATCGTACAGCTTGCCGAGATCGACGCCTTCCTCACCGAGATCGGTGGTGTAGGTGTTGAAGTTCTCGGACTTGAGCATCAGCTCGATGCTCTGCGCCGTGGCGCTGTCGTCCTCGATCAGAAGTACACGCATCGTCGGTCCCCAGCCCAGCCCGGCCGTTGCAGCGTTCGGACACGTCCCGCCGCTCGCCCGCCACCGGCCTGTGGACGGGCGCACCCTCGTCATTGACGTGAAACGCTAATCGTTAATCGTTAACAAAACCTGATTCTCGCTGGCAAGGACCCTGTAACGGTTCACCCTGCCATTTCCCGCAAACGTTGGCTCTCTGTTCTCGCGAGAACCACTGTTTTGCCGGGCTGCGAGGCAGGCCGCGCCGTCCAAGTGCCTCACCCGTAACGCGTCGGCGGCGCCTGTGACCGGCTGGTCACACCCCTACAGGTTGTCGGAGCACGGGCCAGCGGCCTGTTCCGGCAAAGCTTCGTCGGCCCGCTACAAGCCTGATGGCCGCAGTGTTAAGGAGGGAGGTAAACGAAACGTTGAGGGTCGCACCCGCATGACAGAGGCCTCCCGCGGAGCGACGCTGGACGGCGCGCGCGCCGCCCTGGAGCGGATCGAGAGCCTGGAAACCTACGGCCGCGTGATGGCGATCCGGGGCCTCCTCGTCGAGGTTGCGGGTCCGGTGGCCGCCATGCGCCTCGGGGGCCGCCTCGACATCGCCGGGGCCGGCTCGGCGGGGCTCATCCCCTGCGAGATCATCGGCTTCCAGGGTGAGCGGGCGCTCGCCATGCCGTTCGGCTCCCTCGAAGGCGTCCGGCGCGGCTGCCCGGCCTTCGTGCGCGACGAGGCAGCGGGCGCCGTGCGTCCGAGCGCAGGGTGGCTCGGTCGGGTGATCGATGCCCTCGGTCGGCCCGTGGACGGCCTTGGGCCACTGCCCTCCGGCCCCGAGATCTATCCGCTGCGCGCCGATCCGCCGCCCGCCCATGCCCGGCGCCGGGTGGGCGGTCCGCTGGATCTCGGCGTGCGCTGCATCAACACCTTCCTGACCATGTGCGCCGGCCAGCGCATGGGCATCTTCGCCGGGTCCGGCGTCGGCAAGTCGGTGCTGCTGTCGATGCTCGCCCGATACACCGCAGCAGACGTCGCGGTGATCGGTCTCGTGGGCGAGCGCGGGCGCGAGGTGCAGGAGTTCCTGCAGGACGACCTCGGCGCCGCGGGCCTCGCCCGGTCCGTCGTGGTGGTGGCGACCTCGGACGAGCCTGCCCTGATGCGCCGCAACGCCGCCTACGTGACCCTCTCGGTGGCCGAGCACTTCCGCGACCAGGGCGCGCGGGTCCTGTGCATGATCGATTCGATCACCCGCTTCGCCATGGCCCAACGCGACATCGGCCTCGCGGCGGGGGAGCCGCCCACCGCCAAGGGCTACACCCCGACCGTGTTCTCGGAGCTGCCGCGCCTCCTCGAACGGGCCGGCCCCGGCGTGGGTGCCGGCACGATCTCGGCGCTCTTCACGGTGCTCGTCGAGGGCGACGACCACAACGAGCCCGTGGCCGACGCGGTGCGGGGCATCCTCGACGGCCACATCGTGATGGAGCGGGCGATCGCCGAGCGCGGCCGCTACCCCGCCATCAACGTGCTGCGCTCCGTCTCCCGCACCATGCCGCGCTCCTGCGACCCGGCCTTCCTGCCCGTGGTGCGGCGGGCCCGGCGGGTCCTGTCGACCTACGCCGACATGGAGGAGCTGATCCGCCTCGGCGCCTACCGGTCCGGCTCGTCGCAGGAGGTGGACGAGGCGGTCGCGCTCATGCCCGATCTGGAGGCTTTTCTGGGGCAGGGTAAGGAAGAAGCAACCTCCATCGGCGAAGGTTACGCACGGCTCGCCCAGATCGTGGGCGTCGCCTGAACGCGGCCTGACCCGGTGACCCGTGCCGGAGCGAGCCGCAGGCGTTGCGTGGAGTGAGCGTTCCCATGAAATCGCGTGACACGCTGATCCGGCTTCGGCGGTTTCAAGTGGACGAGAAGCGCCGCCGCGTGACGCAGATCGAAATGATGATGGCCGACTTCAACCGGATGGCGACCGAGCTCGACCGGGAGGTCGCCCACGAGGAGGCCCGCGCCGGCATCTCGGACCCCGCCCACTTCGCCTACCCGACCTATGCCCGCGCGGCGGCCGGCCGGCGGGACAACATGCGCCAGTCCGCCGCCGCCCTCGAGGGCCAGCTCGCCGAGGCCAAGGCCGAGCTCGGCGAGGCCTTCGAGGAGCTCAAGAAGGTCGAGATCCTGGAGGACCGGGAGCGTGGGGCCGAGCGGGCCGCCGAGGCCGCCCGCGATCAGGCCGCCATGGACGGCATCGGTCTCTCCCGCGCCCGCGCCTGAGCGGGGCCGGGCAGACCGGCACGAAACCGTCATGATCCGGTGACATCAGCCTCGCGGGCGGCCCCGGCACGCAGCGCCGGCGCCGCTTGCGATGCGTGCGTTCCTGGCGCATCAGGGGCTCACCTCCCGAGGCGTCCGGTTCCATGAAGAAGATCAGCGAGTTCATCTGGCCGCTCATCGGCCTCGGCGCCGTGGTGGTGTCGGGCTGGCTCCTCTACCGGGAACTGAAGGGCATCTCCCTCGCCGACATCGAGGCGAGCCTCGCGGCCATTCCGGCGCATCGCTTCCTCCTCGCGGGCGTGTCGACCCTGGTCGCCTACGCGGCGCTCGCCTGGTACGACCGGATCGCGCTCCTCCATCTCGGGGTGCGCCACATCTCGTGGCTGTTCGTCTCGGTCTGCTCCTTCACCACCTACGCGCTGTCCCACAATATCGGGGCCTCCGTGTTCTCCGGTGCGGTGGTCCGATACCGGGCCTATACGGCCAAGGGCCTCTCGGCCGCGCAGGTCGCCGTGCTCGTGGCACTCTGCTCGTTCACCTTCGGCCTCGGCACGCTCCTGCTCGGCGGCATCGTGCTGGCGCTCAAGCCCGACCTGCTGGCGCGCCTTGAAGGGCACCTGCCGGCCGTCCTCACGAACCCGACCACCGCCTTCCTGCTCGGCCTCGCGCTGCTCGGTGCGGTGGGGCTCTACGTCGTGGGCTCGCTCCTGCACCTGCGGCCCCTCCACATCCGCAAGTTCAAGCTCGAATACCCGCGCCCGAACATCATGGGCCGCCAGCTCGTGGCCGCGCCCCTGGAGCTGCTGGGTGCGGCGGGCATCATCTACTTCGCCCTGCCCGAGGCAGGGAACCCGGGGTTCCTCGTGGTCCTGGCGGTGTTCCTGGCCTCGTTCTCCGCCGCCCTCGTCTCGCACGCGCCGGGCGGGCTCGGCGTGTTCGAGCTGATTTTCGTGCTCGCGATGCCGGAGGTCGCCCGTCCGCAGGTGATCGCGGCGCTGCTGGTGTTCCGGATCTTCTACTTCTGGCTGCCCTTCGCGATCTCGGTGATCGTCGTCGTCCTCTACGAGCGCTCCCGCCTCGCCTCGGCCTGGAAGGGCAGGGGGGCGCCGAGCGCACCGCCGCCCGAGCCGCCGCTGGTGGCGCCGGGGCTCGACGCCCACGTCATCGAGCAGCACCTCGAGAAGAAGGCCGTCTGAGGCAGGACGACCGGGGCGTGGGCGTAGGATGCTGAAAGCGGTGGCCGCCCGCAGCCCGCGACGAGCCTTCCGACCACCGCCGCGTGATCGATCTGCGCTCCGCCGGGCCGCCTAGACCGAACCCAGCGTCCTCAGCCGGGCGCGAGGATGAATCTCCGCCTGGCTCATCACCGGGGTCTCACGACGGAAGCGCTCGATGATGGAGCGCACGAAGGGCCGGGCCTGGACGGAGGTGACGAGGACCGGCATCTCGCCCATGCGCGCCGCCGTCTCGAAGCGGTCGCGGACGCTCGTGACGAACTCCGACAGCTTCGAGGGCTGCATCGCGAGGTAGCGTTCCTCGCGCTCGCCGACGATCGCTTCGAGGAAGGCCTGCTCCCAGGCGGGCGACAGGGTGACGATGGGCAGCTGACCGTCCGGCCCCTGGTACTGCGCGCAGATCTGGCGGCCGAGGCGGGCCCGCACGTGCTCGACGATGTCGCGCGGGTTCTTCACCGAGCCCGCCACCTCCGCGATGCCCTCGACGATGGTCCCGAGGTCGCGGATCGAGACCCGCTCGGCGAGCAGGAATTGCAGCACCCGCTGGATCCCCGTGGTCGCGATCTGGCTCGGGACCACCTCCTTGAGAAGGTCCCCGTGCTCCTTGGGCAGCTCGCGCAGGAGCTTCTGGACCTCGACGTGGTTCAGGAGCTCCGAGACGTGCGCCTTGATGATCTCGGTGAGGTGGGTCGAGACGACGGTCGCGGCATCCACCACCGTGTAGCCCTTGATCTGGGCCTGATCGCGCAAGGACGCGTCAATCCAGGTCGCCGGCAGGCCGAAGGTCGGCTCCATCATGTGCTGGCCGGGCAACTGCACCTGCCCCCCCATCGGGTCCATCGCCATGAACTGACCCGGGAAGATCTGGCCCGTGCCGGCCTCGATCTCCTTGACGCGGATCACGTAGGCGTTGGCGTCGAGCTGGACGTTGTCGAGGATGCGCACCGAGGGCATCACGAAGCCGAGCTCGGCCGCGAGCTGGCGGCGCAGCGCCTTGATCTGATCGGTCAGGCGGTCCTGGCCCTCCCCGTTGACGAGGGCGAGCAGCGCGTAGCCCATCTCGAGCTTGAGGTCGTCGAGCTTGAGCAGGTCGGTGACCGTCTCTTCCTTGCCGGCGGCAGCCGCGGCGCCCTCGGCGGAGGTGCCGTCGGCAGGGGCGGGCGGGGCCTCCCGGTTGGTCTTGGCGATCCGCCAGGCGGCGTAGCCCGAGCCGCCCGCGAGAGCGAGGAACGGCAGCATCGGCATGCCGGGCAGGAGCGCGATGAGCACCATCACGCCGGCCGACATGCCGAGCGCCTTCGGGTAGTTGGCAAGCTGCTTCCCGAGTGCCTTGTCGGCAGAGCCCTTGACGCCGGCCTTCGAGACCAGGATGCCGGCGGCCGTCGAGACGATCAGGGCCGGGACCTGGCTCGCGAGGCCGTCGCCGATGGTGAGCAGCGTGTAGCTCTTGGCGGCCTCGCCGAAGCCGAGCCCCTGCTGGGCGACTCCGATGATGATGCCGCCGATCACGTTGATGAAGGTGATGAGAAGGGCCGCCACCGCGTCGCCGCGCACGAACTTCGAGGCGCCGTCCATGGCGCCGAAGAAGCTCGATTCCTCCTCCAGCGCGGCGCGCCGGGCCTTCGCGGCCTTCTCGTCGATGAGGCCCGCCGAGAGGTCGGCGTCGATCGCCATCTGCTTGCCGGGCATCGCGTCGAGGGTGAAGCGGGCGGCGACCTCGGCGATGCGGCCCGAGCCCTTCGTGATGACCACGAAGTTCACGATGATCAGGATCGCGAACACGATGATCCCGATCACGAAGTTGCCGCCCATCACGAAGTTGCCGAACGCCTCGATGACGTGGCCGGCGGCGGCCGTGCCCTCGTGGCCGTGCCCGAGGATCAGGCGCGTGGAGGCGAGGTTGAGCGCGAGCCGCAGCATGGTCGCGATCAGCAGCAGCGTCGGAAAGACGGTGAATTCCAGCGGGTTGTCGATGAACAGCCCCGTCATCATGATCAGCACGGACATGATGATCGACACGGCGAGCAGCAGGTCGAGCAGCACCGCCGGCAGGGGGAAGATGAGCACCACGAGGATGCCCATCACCGCCGTCGCGAACAGCAGGTCGGAGCGCTTCGACAGGGCCTTCAGGTCGCCCCGCGTCGGGAGCGCCAAGCCGCCGAGCCGGCCGAACGACCCGGCGCCGGCCGTGGCGCCCGCCGTCCCCGCTGCCGTGCCGCCGTCGCTCATCTCAACCCTCGACCCGCGCCCGCGGCGCGCGGGACCCGGCAAGACTTGCCGGGTGCATGGTTAGCGCCGCGTTAACCGGACGCCACAGCTGGAACCAAGCCGGGACGGATCGCTTGTCCGGGACATGTCCGCGCCGATCGAGGATCGTCCGATGCGCTCGTCTCCCGTCCACATCCTGGCCGCTGCCGTCCTTGTCCTCCCCCTTTCCTTGCCTCTCGGCGTCCACGCGGCCACGGCTGAGGGCACGCCCGACGGCGGCGCGGGCACGGCGGTGCACCCGAACGGGCAGGGCGCCGTCGGCGAGCCGCTGCAGCCGGGGGCGAACAGCTTCACCGAGGCGCAGGTGAAGGAGCGCTTCGCGAAGATGGGCTTCGGCGAGGTGACCGATCTGACCAAGGACGATCAAGGCATCTGGCGGGGCCGGGCGAACCACGCGGGCCGCCAGCTCACCATCGGCATGGATTACCGCGGCAACGTCGCGGCCCAGTAGCGTCCGACATCCCCCTCGCTCCCAGGAGACCGCCATGGCGACCCGTGCCATCACCGCGCTGTTCGACGACTACGACGCCGCCGCGCGCGCGGTGGACAAGCTGGAGGCGGAGGGCATCCCGCACGGCAACATCAGCATCGTGGCCGGGAACGCCGAGGACCGGCACAGCGGCCGTGTGACCGCGCCCACCCAAGCCCCGCGGAAGGACACGGCCGAGGAGGGCGACGCCGCCGACGGCGCCGGCACCGGCGCGACCCTCGGCACCGTTCTCGGAGGCGGAGCGGGCCTGCTGGCCGGGCTCGGCCTCCTGGCGATCCCGGGTGTCGGACCCGTGGTCGCGGCGGGCTGGCTCGTCGCGACCGTGACGGGCGCCGGGGTCGGCGCCGCGGCGGGCGGCCTGCTCGGCGGCCTGACGGGCGCCGGCCTCAGCCACCACGAGGCCGAGGCCTACGCCGAGGGCGTGCGCCGCGGCGGAACCCTGGTCACGGTACGGGCCGACGACGACCACGCCGACCGGGCGATGGCCATCCTCGACAAGCACGGCTCGATCGACCTGGACGAGCGCGCGCAGGACTGGCGCGCGCAGGGCTGGACCGGGGGCACGGCGGCCACCGACGAGATCGGATCGCAGGCCATTGGCGCCGCGGCCTCGACCACGACCGGCCTCGACACCGAGCGCAGTCACACGCTGCTGACGGATGATTCGGTCCGCGCCGGCGGCGTGCCGACTGGCCCGGGCACGGCTTCGGACCGCGGCCCGCGCTAGGCGGCGAGGGCGGTCTCCAGCGTAAAGCCGTTTCGGCCGCTCGCCTTGGTACGATAAAGCGCGGCATCGGCGAGGGCGACGCAGGCCTGCAACCTGTCATTGCCCCGTCGGCGCGCGCCGCCGATGCTGATCGTCACGTGACCGCACCCGTCGGGCCGCCCGCCATGGGGAATGGCGAGCGCTTCCACCGCCCGGCGAAGGCGCTCGCCGACCTGCTCGATCTCGCGGGTCGAGGCCTCGCCGAGGACGACGGCGAACTCCTCGCCCCCGAACCGTGCCACGACATCCCCGGCCCGGACCGCCTGCGCGAGCGCCCGCGCCACGGCGATCAGGCAGGCGTCGCCCGCCGCGTGTCCGTGGAGATCGTTGTATTTCTTGAAGAAATCGACGTCCATCATCAGCACGGCGCTGTCGGCCCTGGGGTCCGCCTCCTCGAGGCACCGGTCCAGGGCGCGGCGGTTGGGGATGCCCGTCAGCGGATCGGTCTGCGACAGCTCCTGGAGCGCCAGGTTCCGCTCCGACAGGAGTTCGCGCAGGTGCTGCTCGCGGCGCTCGGCCGCGAAGGTCGAGCGTTCGACGACTTCGCATCGATGGGCGCCGATCAAGGTCAGGACCGCGCAGGCGTAGAGGCTCAGCACGGCATCGGCCTTCTGGGAGGTTTCCATGACCGTGATCAGCGGCATGGCAACGGCGAACAGCAGGCACATGACGACCGTGCCGAACACCTGGTCGACGAGGCTTCCGTAGCGAATGCTGTTGAAGGCGACCAGCACGACGAGGCAGCCGGTGAAGTATTCCGACGCCGTGACGGACCCCGTCGCCGACTGCAGGAGGATCACCGAAGCGAACATCACCACGGCGAGCAGGGCCGCGAGCTGCCCGGGTAGACGGCTCCCCGGCCGGCTCTTCCGGATCAGGCGCTGCGCGACGAAGCAGGCCGTGATCAGGGGCGTCACCACGGCGAGCCGCACGACGAGCGCCAGGTCGAACACGTCCGGGATGAGATCGCGGTCCGTCAGCAGAAAGGCGTTGTAGGCGACCGCGACCACCACGAAGGTGAGGCCGTCCGTTCGTGCGATGCGCCGGTTGCGGGCCACCCGATAGGCCTGCTCGGTCGCGGCATCGAAGGTCCGACGCGGCGTGAACGCTTCCGACATGCACCCCCCCGGGCCGGTCGCGACAGCCATTTTCGGCTGCCGCTCGGGAGGATGGCACTGAAGGGTTGCCGGTTCGTCTAATTCAAGCGCGACAATTGTCCAAAGCGGGAGCCGTTTGATCTGATACGGCTCGCCGGGATCTGATCTCGGGAAGATCCATTCCCGGTATCACGCGAAGTTCGTGCGGGCTTAGTTCATCGCCTTGCGAGCGAACAAGGCGCCGGCGCAGAGCACGGCGGCGCCCGCGGCGATCAGGCTCGTCATCAGGATCCGTCGCGGCTGCTGCGCAGATTCGGCGAGCACCGGTTGGACGATGATGCTGAAGAACTCGATCTGGCGCGCGGCGATGATGCGGGCGCGCTCGTTCGCGGCGAGCACCTTCGCGTAGTACTTCTCGGTGTCCTTGCGCTCGTTGTCGAGCGCCTCGAAGCGCATCAGCGCATCGGAGAGAAGCCGCTTCTGCTCCGGGTCCTGGCTCGCCGACGCGCGCTCGATGCGCGCGATGTTGTCGTCGAGGTCCTTGATCTGGGTCTTGAGGTCGAGGATCCGGCGCGATTCCGGCGCGAGGTCCTTGGAGGACAGGGCGAGCTGCACCGCGAGGTTGATGCGCGTGCTGCGCAGCTCCGCCACCACCTTCAGGTTGGTCTCGTTGGTCTTCTGCGCGTCGAGTATGCCGTCGCGGTTGCGCAGGTCGCGCACCGCGTAGCGGATGTTGCGCATGCGCTCCTCGACGAGCTGCAGCTCGCGGTTGCTCTCGGCGACGGCATCGTTGCGAGCGGCGGTGGACAGGTCGTTCACCATGCGCTCGCTCTCCTTGAGGATCGCTTTTGCGATGGTGAGCGACTCGGTCGGATCGAAGGCGTTGACCGACAGGGTCATGATCCCGGACGACTGCTCGATGTCGACCTCGACGCGATCCTTCCAGTACTTGACGAACTTCTCGATCGGCTTTTCCGGGTTGAACCGCGACAGGAGGTCGACGTCCTCGCGCGAGAACCATTGCCGCAGCGGCAGCTCCTTCTCGAGCACCTCGATCATCGGGCGGCTGTGGATGTAATTGTAGGTGATCAGCGTGTCCTGCGCGATCATCTGGTGCGGCACGCCGTTGTTGGTGCCCACCGAATCCGGGCTGGCCTTCTCGACGGCGCCGATGGCGGGCCGGAGGGCGAAGCGCGCCTCGGTGACGTAGCGATCGGTGGCGATCAGGCCGAAGTAGAGCGCGCCCAGCAGCGTCGGCAGCACGAAGAGCACGCCGATCAGGATCGGCGTCCAGGGGTCGCTCTTCACGTGGCTCTGGTAGGAGCGGATGCCCTTCTTGCGGTCGGCGAAGCGCGAGACCCGCGCGAGCTGCCGCAGCGACTCGGCGACCGCCTGGGACCGGTCTGCGGTCGTCAGCGGCTGGCCCTTGGGATTGCGGATCTCGACGGTCATGGGTCCCGATGGTTCCGATCAGGGCGCGGGCCCCGCGCGTGCAGGCCTCGCACGGGCTCGCGGCAAAAGCGTGTCCGCGGCGGCGCCATCCGCGAGGACCGGGCGCCCTTCAGGCGTTCAGGCGGCGGTACACCTCGATCGCGTCGTTCACGTCCTCGTAGACGATGGCGCGCCCGTTGAGCAGCACGATCCCCTGGTCGCACCACTCGCGGATCGTTTCCATCGAGTGCGAGACCATGATCACGTCCGCGTGCTGCCGGCGGGCCGCGAAGGCCTCGGTGCAGCGCTTCTGGAAGCGCGAGTCGCCGACCGCCGTGACCTCGTCGATCAGGTAGCAGTCGAAGGGGATCGCCATGCTCATGCCGAAGGCGAGGCGCGCGCCCATGCCCGACGAGTACGTCTTGATCGGCACGTCGAGGTAGCTGCCGAGCTCGGAGAAGTCCTCCACGAACTCCAGCACTCGCTTCGGATCCTCGCCGTAGATACGCGCGACGAAGATCACGTTGTCGCGGCCCGTCATCTGCGGATGGAAGCCGCCGCCGAAGCCGAGGGGCCAGGACACCCGCAGCCCGCGGCGGATGCGGCCGCTCGTCGGCTCCTCGGTGCCGCCGATGAGGCGCATGGTCGTGGACTTGCCGGCCCCGTTGATGCCCAGGATGCCGTAGCTGATGCCGGGCTTGAGCGTCAGCGAGACCTTCTCGAGGATGGTGCGGCGGTTGCCGTCCGTCCGGTAGATCTTGGAGACGTTCTCGAAGCGGATCACGGTCGGGGTCCCATAGGTCCGGCAGGCTCCGCTTCGGCAAGGGGCCGGAAAAGGTCCGGCAAGCCCCCGCGCGGTCCCGGGGCAGCCCCGATGCCGCCGTGCCGCCGGAAAGCGGCGATTCTGAGGTTCGGGGCGCCCGCGCGGGCGCTTCACAATTCGGTCGCCTTCCTGGGCGAGGGGAGGGCCGCGGCGCTCCGTCTCCCGAAGGTTCCATGCTCGTCGACCGGCAGACCATCCCACCCAAGCGCAGTGCGATGGACAGCTACCTGGGCGTGCTGCACGCCCTGATGCTGCGCGACATGCGCACCCGCTTCGGCGGCTCGCACTTCGGCTACGCCATCGTCGTGTTCTGGCCCGTCGTGCACACCTTCGTGCTCGTCGCGATCTACGTATTCCGCAAGGTACCGGCACCGGTCGGCGACAGCCGGGCGCTGTTCTTCGCCACCGGTGCCGTGCCGGCGCTGATCTTCCAGTACATCTCCCGCGAGGTGATGAAGGCGGTCATATCGAACCGGCCCCTGACCTACTACCCGCAGGTGAAACTCTTCGACGTCGTGTTCGCCCGCATCGTCGTGGAAATCGTCACCGGGTTCCTCGGCCTGATCCTCGTCTTCCTCATCCTGATCGCCATCGGCGTCGACCCGCGGCCCCGCGACCCGATCATGGCGATGGGGGGCTACCTCGCCGCGATCCTGCTCGGCATCGGCATCGGCACGATCAACGTCGGCATCATCTCGTTCTTCCCGGGCTGGATGATGGGCTACATGCTCTTCACCATCGTCCTGTACATCACCAGCGGGGTGATGTTCCTGCCGAACTACCTGCCCGATCAGATCTACTACATCCTGAAGTTCAACCCGGTCGTGCAGATCATCGAATGGGTCAGGGTGGGGTACGAACCGGGTCTCGGCGTGAAGGTGGACTACGTCTACGTGATCTGGTTCGCGTTGACCTCGCTCTCGGTCGGCCTCCTCATGGAGCGCCTCGTCGTCCGCAAGCGCACCTGAGCCTGTCGTGGCGGCGCAACACACCCTGGCGGAACGAACCGCAGCCGGAAACCAAGGGTTAACCACGTCGAACCTATGCCCTAGGCCACCGGCTTGGGAGACCACCGCGACGATGCCGAGACGCGCCCGCCTGACCTGCCTCGCCTGGCTCGCTCTGGTCCTCGCCGCCGGATCGCCCGCCGCCGCGCAGGACGGGGGCCGCAACCCGGCGGTCGCCATCGCGGCAAACCTCGCAGCCGGCCCGAACGGCGGCACCCGGCTCACCATCACGCTCTCGAAGCCCATCGAGGCCCGCGCCTTCGTGATGGAGCGGCCGGACCGGGCGGTCATCGATCTCGCCGAGGTCAACTTCCAGCTCGATCCCGAGGCCGGCCGGCACCGCGAGGGCCTCGTCCAGTCCTTCCGCTACGGCCTGTTCGCGCCGGGCCGCTCCCGCATCGTGGTGGACCTCGCCGGCCCCGCCACCGTCGGGCGCATCGAGACGACGCCGCGGCCCCGCGACGGCGCGATCCTGCTGACGGTCGACTTCCAGCGCGCCGATCGCGACGCCTTCCGGCGGGCTGCGGTGGCGAGCGACCCGTCCCCGCCCCAGCAGCGCAAGGCGGCCGCGGCGGAGGCGCCGGACCCGCGTCCCCTCATCGTGGTCGATGCCGGCCACGGCGGCACCGATCCCGGCGCGATCGCGGCGAGCGGTGCCTTCGAGAAGGATATCGTCTTCGGCTTCGCTCAGGCCCTCGTGGCCCGGCTCGAGGCGGGCGGACGCTACCGCGTGCGCATGACCCGCGACCGCGACCTGTTCGTGCCCCTGGCCGACCGCGTGCGCATCGCCCGCGAGGCCCGCGCTGACCTGTTCGTTTCGATTCACGCGGACTCGATCTCGGCCGCCCCGCAGGTGCGCGGGGCTACGATCTACACCGGCTCCGAGAAGGCGACCGACGCCGAATCGGCGCGGCTCGCCGACCGCGAGAACAAGGCCGACGCGGCCGCGGGCAGCGACTCCAGCGAGGCGCCCGCCGACGTCGCCGATATCCTGCAGGAGCTGACCCTGCGCGAGACCCGCGGGTTCTCCTCCGGCTTCGCCCGCAGCCTGATGGGCCAGCTCGGCCCTGTCATGGAGATGAGCACCAAGCCCCATCGCGAGGCGGGCTTCCGCGTCCTGCGCTCGCCCGACGTGCCGAGCGTGCTGGTCGAGCTCGGCTACCTGTCGAGCAAGCGCGACCTCGAGATGCTGCAATCGGCCGAGTGGCGGGAGAACGTGACGGGCGCCATGGCCAAGGCCGTGGACCAGTTCTTCACCAACCGCGCGACCCTCGTGCGGCCGTCCGGAGCGCCCCGCAGGGCAGCCGCACTCGCCCCAGTTTCACCATAGATCCGGTGTCGATACGGGGCACTGCGATGGCCCCGGCCGCGACGTCGAGAGATCGGCATCCGTCCTGAGGTCTGAACCCGGCCGGCGCGTCATTGATGCCCGCGGCCGACGGCCACGATGAGTCGCGCTCGGTCCACGAGGGACGGGCCAGCCGACGGGCGGGATACCGGATGCGCATCATCCTTCGTTTCTTCGGGTTCCTGTTCAGCGCGGCGGCCGTGCTGTTCCTGGTCGCCGCGGCGGGCGGGGCGTACTTCTACTGGAAGTACAGCCAGGACCTGCCGGACCACGCGGCGCTCGCCAACTACGAGCCCCCGGTGATGACCCGCGTCCACGCCTCGGACGGATCGCTGCTGGCCGAGTACGCCCGCGAGCGCCGGCTCTACTTGCCGATCCAGGCGATGCCGAAGATCGTGGTGGCGGCCTTCCTGTCGGCCGAGGACAAGAATTTCTACAAGCACGGCGGCATCGATCCCGAGGGCATCGTCCGCGCGGTGCTGACCAACGCCAAGAGCGGCAAGAAGCAGGGCGCCTCGACGATCACCCAGCAGGTGGCCAAGAACTTCCTCTTGTCGGCCGAGCAGACCTACGACCGCAAGATCAAGGAGGCGCTCATCGCGCTGCGGATCGAGGCGGCGTACTCGAAGGACAAGATCCTCGAGCTCTACCTGAACGAGATCTTCCTCGGCACGATCGTGCCGGGCCGCAACCTGCACGGCGTCGCGGCGGCCGCGCTCGACTATTTCGGCAAGTCCGTCCACGAGCTGACCATCAACGAGGCGGCCTACCTCGCCGCCCTGCCGAAGGGGCCGAACAACTATCACCCCTACCGCAAGACGCAGGCGGCGCTGGACCGGCGCAACGAGATCATCCGCCTGATGGCGGAGAACAACTACATCACCCGCGAGGAGGCCGAGGCGGCCAAGAAGATGCCGCTCGGCGTCAACCCGCGCGTCGCCTTCCCGAACGCGGCCAACGCCAACTACTTCACGGAAGAAGTCCGCCGCGAGATCTCCGAGCGCTACGGCGAGAAGAAGCTCTACGAGGGCGGCCTCTCGGTGCGCGCGACGCTCGACCCGAAGATGCAGGCCTGGGCCCGCAAGTCGCTCATCGACGGCCTCGTGCGCTACGACCAGTCGCACGGCTGGCGCGGCGCCCAGACCAAGGTCGACCTGACCGGCCGCGACTGGGGCATGGCGGTGGCCGAGGTGCCGGCGCCCGGCGACATCGCGCCCTGGCGCCTCGCCGTGGTGCTCTCGACGGCCGGCGGCGTGCAGATCGGCCTGCAGCCCCGCCGCGAGGCCGCCGGCATGGTCTCCAAGGAGCGCGAGACCGGCACCATTCCTCCCGAAGGCCTGCGCTGGACGGGCCGCGGCAACGGCGGTCTCACGGCGGGCGACGTGATCTACGTCGAGGCCATGGATGGCGGCCGCGGCCAGTACCGGCTGCGCCAGAAGCCCGAGGTCTCCGGCGCCATCGTCGCGATGGACCCCTACACCGGCCGCGTGCACGCCATGGTGGGCGGCTTCTCCTACGACGAGTCGGAGTTCAACCGGGCGACGCAGGCGATGCGCCAGCCGGGCTCGTCCTTCAAGCCGATCGTCTACTCGGCCGCCCTCGACAACGGCTACACGCCGTCCTCCATCGTGCAGGACTCGCCGATCACCATCGAGGCCGGGCCCGGCCAGGAGGCCTGGACGCCCTCGAACTACGACGGCAAGTCCGGCGGCCCGCACACGCTCCGCTACGGGATCGAGCACTCCAAGAACCTGATGACCGTGCGGCTCGCCAAGGATGTCGGCATGCCGCTCATCGCCGAGTATGCCCGCCGCTTCGGCGTCTACGACGACCTGCTGCCGGTGCTGCCGATGTCGCTCGGCGCCGGCGAGACCACGGTGATGCGCATGGTCACCGCCTACTCGATGCTCGCCAACGGCGGCCGGCGCATCCGCCCGACCCTGATCGACCGCATCCAGGACCGCACCGGTGAGACCATCTACCGGCACGACAACCGCAAGTGCGTGGGCTGCGACGCCGAGAAGTGGTCCGGTCAGGACGAGCCGAAGCTGGTGGATGATTCCGAGCAGGTGCTCGACCCGCTCACCGCCTATCAGATGGTCTCGATCATGGAGGGTGTGGTCCAGCGCGGCACCGCCACGATCCTGAAGCAGATCGGCAAGCCGCTCGCCGGCAAGACCGGCACGACGAACGACGCCAAGGACGCGTGGTTCGTGGGCTTCTCGCCCGACCTCGCGGTCGGCATCTACATCGGCTTCGACAAGCCGCGCTCGCTGGGCGACCGGGCCACCGGCGGCGGCCTCGCCGCGCCGATCGCTCTCGACTTCCTCAAGGTCGCCCTCAAGGACAAGCCGCCGACGCCGTTCCGCGTGCCGCCGGGCATCAAGCTGATCCGCGTCAGCGCGGCCTCGGGCATGCGCGCGGGCTCAGGGGAGGGCGGCGGCACCATCCTCGAGGCCTTCAAGCCCGGCACCGCACCGCCGGACGCCTACGTGGCCCAGCCCGCGAATGCCGGCCAGCCGGCCGCCGTCCCGGCCGACGCCGACCGCGCCGCGCAGGCCGGGGGCCTTTACTAGGCGAGCCGGAGACCGTCCGCCGCGCCTAATGCGCGGCGGAATCTGAGAACAGGTTGAGCACCAGCACGCCGGCCAGGATCAGGCCGATGCCGAGAAGCGCCGGCCCGTCGAGGGTCTGCCGGTAGACGAGCCAGCCGACGCCGGAGACGAGGACGATCCCGGCTCCGGACCAGATCGCGTAGGCGATGCCGACCGGGATCGTCCGCAGCGTCAGCGACAGGAAGAAGAACGCGATCGCGTATCCGCCGATCGTGAGCAGCGAGGGCCACGGGCGCGAGAAGCCCTCCGTCGCCTTCATGGCCGAGGTCGCGCAGACTTCGGCGACGATCGCCACCGCCAGGTAGAGCCAGTTCACCGCCCGTCTGCCTGCGCGCCGCCGTGCTCGGCCGGACGGGCCGCGGACGGACGCGCCTCCCGCAACTCATCCCGGAGCGTGGCGATCAGGTGCGCCGCCGGCATCGCCCGCGCCAGCGGCGCGCCCTGGCCCGCCCAATGCGCGCCAAATCCATGCTCGCCGCGCGCCTTGGCGGCGGCGTGCAATGCCTTTCCGGCATCGTAGGCAATCGGGTAGGCCGGGACGCGCGCGCCACCGAGGCTTTCCGCCAAGGCGGTGAAGCGGTTGGCGAGCGCGCGCGCCGGACGTCCGGAGATCAGCGGCGTCAGCCGCGTGTGCCACCCGCCCGGTCCGGTCAGCGCAGCCCGGTAGCCGTCGTCCGCGGCGCTCTCCGGACAGGCGATGAACGCGGTGCCCATCTGGGCGGCCACCGCGCCGAGTTCGAGCGCGGCGGAGATCCCCGCCCCGTCCATGATGCCGCCCGCCGCGATCACGGGCAGTCCGGTCCGGCGCACCAGGAGCCGGGTCAGCGCCAGGGTGCCGAGCGCGTCGTCCGGAGCCTCGGGATCGAAGACGCCGCGGTGGCCGCCGGCCTCGATCCCCTGGGCCACGATCGCGTCGAGGCCGGCCGCCTCGATGGCTTGGGCTTCGTCGAGGCTCGTCGCGGTCGCCAAGAGCAGGATGCCGCGATCCCGCAGGGCGGACAGCACCTCCGCGGCGGGCAGCCCGAAATGGAAGCTGACCACGGGCGGCACCGTCTCGAGCAGCATCGCCAGCATGTCCGGGTCGTCCGCGAAGCTCGTGTAGATCGTCCGCAGCGCAGCGGGCGGCACGGCGCCGAACTCGGCAAAGAGCGGCGCCAGTCCGTCGAGCCAGGCGGCCTCGCGCCCGGCATCCGCCTCGGCGGTGGCATGGACGAAGAGGTTGACGTTGAACGCCCGGGCGGTGCGCTCCCGCGTCTCCGCGATCATGCTTCGCGCGCCGGTCGCGTCCGTGGCGCCAACGCCGAGGGAACCGAGGGCGCCCGCGTTCGAGACGGCGGCCGCGAGCGCGGGCGTGGCGACCCCGGCCATCGGTGCCTGGATCACCGGGATCGACAGGCCGAGGCGATCCAGGAGCGGTTGCGGCATCTCGAAGTCTCCCTGGGGTCTCACGGGCGGAGCTGCGACGAGAACCGGCCGTTCGGAGGCGCCCCCTGCCTCAGACCGTCCGCTCGATGGCGTGCGGTTCGCGCCGCGCCCGCCGCCGAACCAGCGCCAGCGCCGGCCGCTCGTAGGCCAGGTGATAGGCGATTCCGACCGCTACGCCGAGGCCGATGCAGAGGGCCAGGCTGAGCGGCCAGGCCCGCAGGGGCTCGAAGCGCCCGGCAAGGCGTGCCGCGAACGACGCGACCGGGTTGTGGACGAGGTAGATCGCGTAGGACGCGTTGCCGAGCCCGATCAGCCAGCCCGGCGCGCGCAGACGCCCGGCCCGTTCGAGCCGCACGGCGCCGACGACCATGAGGGCCACCGCCACGCCGAACAGGGGCCGCAACGGCCCCGCCGGGTCGACGCCCAGCCCGAAGAAGGCCGCGAGCCCGATGCCTCCGAGGACGAGCAGGGGAAACGGCGGGGCGCCCGGCCGCCGCCGGACCGCATGGGCCGCGAGCATCCCGGCGACGAATTCGAGGTTGATGGGCGCGAGGACGCTCGCGAGCGTCGGCGCCGCGTAGGTGGTCTCCAGCCCCGCCAGCATGCCGGCGAGCATCAGCCCGACCCAGGCCGCGATGAGGAGGGGGAAGCCCCGCACGGCATAGAAGGCCAGGAACACGGCGTAGAACATCATCTCGTGGACGAGCGTCCAGGCCGCGGCGAGGGCCGGCGGCGCGCCGGTGGGAAGAAGGGTCAGGGAGGTCAGCAGGCTCCACGACCGCTGCGAGCCGCTGACCCCCGGCAAGGCGAGGTACAGTCCGATCAGCGCGAGCGCGACCGGCCAGTAGGGCAGGTAGATGCGGGTCACACGCTTCAGCACGTAGGCGCGCGCCGCCGTGCCCGTGCGGGCATCGTCCCCGTGCGCGTGCAGAATGATGAAGCCGCTCAGCACGAAGAAGAAATCGACCCCGAAGGTGCCGCGCTCCAGGAGCCGGAACGCACCCTCCGGCATCGTCCCGGCGAAGTCGCGCGTCGCGATCGCCGAGTGATAGGCGACGATCGCCAGGGCCGCGAGGGCGCGCCCCGCCTGGAGGACACTGAGGACCCGCGGCTCCCGTTCCGGTCCCTCCGCCAGCACGCCTGCCTCCCCGTGAGCTTGCGTCGGTATCGGCCGCCCGGCGGACAGACCCTAGTGGTGCTGGTGGCCGCCGGCCGCCCCGCCCGGGCCTTGCGCGCCGATCGGCGCGACCGTGAAGGTCACCGGCACGGTCCCGGCCCGCTCGAAGGTCAGACTGCCCTTTACGACGTCGCCGGCCTTGAGCGAGGCCTTGAGCGCCTCGAACATCAGGTGGAGGCCACCCGGCTTCAGCTCGACGGTCTCCCCCGGCTTGATCGGCAGGCCGCCGTCCAGCGGCGCCATCTTCATCACCCCGTTGTCCATCGACATGGTGTGGACGCTGGACTTTTCCGCGGCCGGAATGGCGGCGCCGGTGAGCCGGTCCGGCTGCGACCCGGTATTGGTGATGCGGACGTAGCCGCCCGCCACCGTGGCCCCGTTCGGCGTGGCGCGCAGCCACGGCGTCTCGATGGCGAGGTCGCCGGCCCTCACGGGACCCGCCTGTCCGGCCGCCAGGATGAGGAGCCCGGGGGCGCCCTCCTCCCGCGCGAGGGCGGCGTGGGGGAGGGTGGGGATCGACGTGGCGATGATTACCGCGAGGAGACAGGGGCGCGTGCAGCGTGTCATGGAGCAGTCCGATCGTCTGAAGGGATCCGGGCTCGGATATCGAGCCGCGATGTCGAGCGGAGAACTTCAGGCGTTCGGTGGCCCGCGCGGATGGGCGATAAACCGCGGCGGGCCGCGAGCCGGCAGGCCTCCCGCCGAGATCCAGGCGACCGGCTCCGCGGAGCGCCGGGCCCGGGCGAGCGGAACGGCGCCCGGGCGGGGCGCCGCGGCGCTTCCGGCGGGCTGCGCAGCGGTGCAGCAATCGATGGGGTGGGCCGGCCCCTCCGGCGGCGGGTCGCCCGCCGGGCCGAGGCAGATCAGGGCGCCGGGCCCGGCATGCAGCACGGGTAGCAGGCCGCCGAGGAGTGCCTGCATCGTCAACGCGTAGAGCGCGATCACCGCGATGACCGCGCGCGCCTGCCCCGTCCTGCCGATTCCGCGAGCCATGCCGACACCTCTACGCGATCGGTCCGGCCGCGGCCATCGGGCAGGGCAGCGCGCCCGGATTTGTTGCGGGCGGGCCGCACCCGCGCGCCGCGTGCGCCGCCGCACGGGCACGCCACAATCTGGCCCGAGGAACATGGAGTCTTAACCGTACCCCGACACCCTGGGGGCATGGGGATGCGCGGTGCCCGCGACGGGCGCCCGGCCGCCTCCCGCCTCCGCTACGGACCAGAGCACGCGCATCGATGCTGACACAGGCCCCCGCCCGCCGCTCGCTCGGCTTCGTCCTCCTCGCCACCGCCGCGCTCGTCGGGCACGGGGCCGCCGCCCGTGACGCCGGCGGCTATGCCCAGGCCGAATGGGCGCAGGACTACGCCTCGCCGGCCGCCATGCAGGTGCAGCGCTCGTCGACGCCGATCCTGTCGGCGCAGACGGTGGCGGCCACCGAGCAGATGGTCGAGCGCTATAAGGACATCGTCGCCCGCGGTGGCTGGCGTCCGGTCTCCGGCGCCGACCGGCTCCGCATCGGCGGCCGCGGCCCCGCCGTGGCGGCGGTGCGCCAGCGCCTGATCGTCACCGGCGACCTCGACGCGGTCGCGGGCACCAGCGGCGTGTACGATTCCTACGTTTCCGCCGCGGTGAAGCGCTTCCAGGCCCGCCACGGCCTCAGCCAGACCGGCAGCATGAGCCTCGCCACCGAGCAGGCCATGAACGTCCCGGCCGAGATCCGCCTGCGCCAGCTCGAGATCAACGCGATCCGCCTGCGCTCCTACTCGGGCAACCTCGGCAACCGCTTCGTCATCACCAACATCCCGGCCGCGCTGGTGCAGACGGTCGAGAACGGCCAGGTCGTGACGCTGCACGCCGCCGGCGTCGGCAAGATCGACCGCCAGTCGCCGATCATGAACACCAAGGCAACCCAGATCAATTTCAACCCGACCTGGACGGTCCCGGCTTCCATCGTGAAGAAGGACCTCATCCCGAAGATGCAGAAGGATCCGAACTACCTCACCGACAACAAGATCCGCATCCTCTCGGGCGGTGGCGAGATCTCGCCGAAGTCGGTGAACTGGTTCTCTGACGAAGGCACGCGCTACACCTACAGGCAGGATTCGGGCGCCGACTTCAACTCGATGGGCATCGTGCGCATCAACATCCCGAATCCCTATGGGGTGTTCATGCACGACACGAACACCAAGGGCGTGTTCGGCGACGATTTCCGCTTCATCTCCTCGGGCTGCGTGCGCGTGCAGAACGTGCGCGAGTACATCACCTGGCTCCTGAAGGACACGCCCGGCTGGGGCCGCGAGCAGGTGGAGCACGCGATCGAGAGCGGACAGCGTATCGACGCGACGCTGACCCAGCCGGTGCCGGTCTACTGGACCTACATCACCGCCTGGGCGACGCCGGACGGCCTCGTGCAGTTCCGGGACGACATCTACAAGCGCGACGGCGTGAACGTGCCCTCGACGATCTCGGCGCCGACCCCTGTCGCCAGCGCCGAATCGACCGCGCCGCAGAGCTTCGAGCCGGGCGACGAGGAGAACTGAGCAGTCGCCGTAACCGCCGGTTCCGCCTGGATACCGGCGTCAGGACGATCGGGAGCCCGCGCCGAGAGGTGCGGGCTTCCGCGTTAATGCACCTTGGGGATGCAACGGCAATAATTGCGCGCAAAAGTTGAGACGCTGGGACCAGTTTTTCGGACGCACAGACATTCCAGTGCCGGCACCGACCCATTAACCTTCCGCCCGCACGGGACTGCGCGTCCCGATGGGTGGGGTTGAGCGGACGATGGCGCAGGACAGGCGCGTACCCGGATGGCTGGCACGCCGGGGCTATTCCAGCGGCGTCGCGCGGTGGATCGCGAACGCCAACCGGGCGAAGCAGGGGCGCCGGCTCCGCGACAGCCGGGCCGAGGGTGGCGACGAGCGCTTCGAGGCCGTCGCCCGTGAGCTCAAGGAAGCGCGTCGCTGAGGCGCCGCGGCATTCTGATTTCGTCGGGCACTGGCGTGCGGGCGCGCGGTGCCCGCTTCACCGGCATGGCCCTGATGGCAGGCGATGCCGCCTCGATGGATCGCGTCCGGGCCGCGGACTGACGCGGCCGGCTCGCTCATCCCGCACACGACCCCGGCCTCGCAGCCCGATCCAGCGTCGGTGGCCGTCACCCGGAACCGATGCCGAGTTCCGTAGCGTCGAAGCAGCCGCAAACGCCCGTTTTCCGATGCGCCGCGCCGGCGCCGGGGGCCGTCCCGAAAATCTTTTTCACGGGCGCGGCAAATTCCCCTGTGCTTGGCGGCTCGCGCCCGCCCGTGTAGTAATTCACCCTCGAACGCCCGCCCGTGCACGCCGACGGGTCAGCCGGGTGCGTCACCCGTACAAGAACAGAGGCCTTCCATGAGCGCCGGTACTGCTGCCGACAAGCATTTCTCGAACACGTTCTTCGCCGCGTCGCTGGCCGATGCCGATCCCGAGGTCGCCAAGGCCGTCGAGCAGGAACTCGGCCGCCAGCAGCACGAGATCGAGCTGATCGCCTCCGAGAACATCGTTTCCCGCGCCGTGCTCGAGGCTCAGGGCTCGGTCCTCACGAACAAGTACGCCGAGGGCTATCCGGGCCGTCGCTACTACGGCGGCTGCCAGTTCGTGGACGTGGCCGAGAACCTTGCCATCGAGCGTGCCAAGCGCCTGTTCGATTGCGGCTATGCCAACGTGCAGCCGAACTCCGGCTCCCAGGCGAACCAGGGCGTGTTCATGGCCCTGATGCAGCCGGGCGATACCTTCATGGGTCTCGACCTCGCGGCCGGTGGCCACCTCACCCACGGCGCGCCCCCGAACGTCTCGGGCAAGTGGTTCAAGCCGGTCTCCTACACGGTGCGCGAGGATGACATGCGCATCGACATGGAGCAGGTCGAACGCCTCGCCCACGAGCACAAGCCCAAGGTGATCATCGCCGGCGGCTCCGGCTATCCGCGCCACTGGGACTTCGCGAAGTTCCGCGAGATCGCCGACGCGGTCGGCGCCTACTTCATGGTCGACATGGCCCACTTCGCGGGCCTCGTCGCCGCCGGCGTCCATCCCTCGCCGTTCCCGCACGCCCACGTCGCCACCACGACGACCCACAAGACCCTCCGCGGCCCGCGCGGCGGCATGATCCTCACGAACGACGAGGCGCTCGCCAAGAAGTTCAACTCGGCGATCTTCCCGGGCCTCCAGGGCGGTCCGCTGATGCACGTCATCGCCGGCAAGGCGGTGGCCTTCGGCGAGGCCCTCAAGCCCGAGTTCAAGATCTACGCGCGGCAGGTCATCGAGAACGCCAAGGCGCTCGCCGACACCATCATCTCGGGCGGCTACGCCATCACCTCGGGCGGGACCGACAACCACCTCATGCTGGTGGACCTGCGGGCGAAGGGCCTGACCGGCAAGGCGGCGGAAGCCGCCCTGTCGCGGGCCGACATCACCTGCAACAAGAACGGCGTGCCGTTCGACCCGCAGAAGCCAACCATCACCTCGGGCATCCGCCTCGGCACCCCGGCCGGGACCTCGCGCGGCTTCGGCGTCGCCGAGTACAAGCAGGTCGGCGGCTTCATCTGCGAGGTGCTCGACGGCCTCGCCGCGAAGGGCGAGGGCGGCGATCCGGAGGTCGAGGCCAGCGTGAAGCGCCGGGTCCACGAGCTGACCGACCGCTTCCCGATCTACGGCTGATCGCGCGTCCGCCGCGGGGCCCACCGCTCCGCCCGGACTTCCGAAACGTCGCGAACCACGATACGCAGCGGACGCGGATCCCCGATCCGCGGCCGCTTTGCCGTCACCCCGAGGCCCCCACCCGATGCGCTGTCCGTATTGCGGCGGCTCCGACACCCAGGTGAAGGACTCGCGCCCGAGCGAGGATGGAGCCGCGATCCGCCGCCGCCGCGTGTGCCCGGATTGCGCCGGCCGCTTCACCACCTTCGAGCGCGTGCAGCTGCGCGAGGTTGTGGTGCTCAAGCGCTCGGGCAAGCGCGTGCCGTTCGACCGGGACAAGCTGCACCGCTCGATCGACGTGGCGCTGCGCAAGCGCGCCGTGGATCCCGACCGGATCGAGCGCCTCGTCAGCGGCCTCACCCGCCAGCTCGAGAGCAGCGGCGAGGCCGAGGTCACGAGCGAGAGCATCGGCGAACTCGTGATGGCCGCCCTCAAGGGCCTCGACGACGTCGCCTACGTGCGCTTCGCGTCGGTCTACAAGAACTTCCGGGAGGCCAAGGACTTCGAGGAGCTCCTCGGCACCCTCAGCGGTGCGGACCTCGCGGCGGCCCCCGAGGACGTGCCGGGCAAGGGTACGTCGGAGGGGCCGCCCCGGCGTCGTCAGGCGCGCACCAAGACGTGAGCGCCCCGGCAGACGCGTCGGCCGAGGCGGATGCCCGCGACCATCGCTTCATGGGGCTCGCCCTGGCGATCGGCCGGCGCAACCTCGGCCGGACTTGGCCGAACCCTTCGGTCGGTGCCGTGGTGGTGGCGGGCGAGCCCGGCGCCGAGCGCATCGTCGGTCTCGCCGCCACGGCGGACGGCGGCCGACCCCATGCCGAGCCCGCGGCGCTGGCGATGGCAGGGGAGGCGGCGCGGGGCGCGACCCTCTACGTGACCCTCGAGCCCTGCTCGCACCACGGGCACACGCCGCCCTGCACCGACGCGACGATCGCGGCCGGCATCCGGCGCGTGGTGACGGCGATCGAGGACCCGGACCCCCGCGTCTCGGGACGCGGTCACCGCCTCCTGCGGGAGGCCGGCATCACGGTCGCCACGGGCATCCGCCGCGCGGAGGCCCTGCGCGATCACCTCGGTCACATCACGCGCGTGACCCTCGGGCGCCCGGCGGTGAGCCTGAAGCTGGCGCAGACCCGGGACGGCTTCGCGGCGGCCGCCGGCTCCGAGCGCCTGCGCATCACGGGACGAACCGCCGACGGCGCCGTGCATCTCTGGCGCGCCCACGCGGACGCCATCATGGTCGGGATCGGCACGGCGCGTGCCGACGATCCGTCCCTGACCGTGCGCCTCCCGGGGCTCGGCGGTCGCTCGCCGCAGCGTATCGTGCTCGACGCGCGCCTGCGCCTGCCGCCGTCGAGCGGCCTGGTTCGCACCGCCCACGACGTCCCGACGCTGGTCGTCACGACGCGCAGCGCCCCCGCCCATGCGAAGCGGGCCCTCGAATCCCTCGGCGTCACGGTCCTGCGCGTCGGCGCCGACCCGGCCGGGCGCGTGGATCTAGGGCAAGCGCTGGCCGCACTCGCCGCCCGCGGCCTCACGCGCATCTGCAGCGAGGGCGGTCCCGCCCTTGCGGACGCCCTGGCGGAGGCCGATCTCCTCGACACCTGCACCCTGGTCACGGGCCCAGCGCTCCTCGGAGCGGCCGGCGGCCTTCCCGCGGTCGGGCCGGCCCTGCGGGCGCGCCTCGCCGCGGACTTCACGCGCACGGAGTGCCGGCGGCTCGGCCCGGACGAGGCGTCCATCTACGAGCGGAGAGTTGCATGTTCACAGGCCTCGTCAGCGACGTCGGAACGGTCGTGAGCGTTGCGGGCGACGAGCGCCTGCGCCGCCTGACCATCCGCTCCGCCTACGATCCGGCCGGCATCGCGCTCGGCGCCTCGATCGCCTGCTCGGGTCCGTGCCTGACGGCGGTGGAGGTCGTCCCCGCCGAGGGCGGGGCGATCTTCGCGGTGGACGCCGCGGCCGAGACACTCGCGCGGACAACGGTCGGACAGTGGCGGACGGGCACCCGGATCAACCTGGAACGCTCCCTGCGGATCGGCGACGAGCTCGGCGGTCACCTCGTCACGGGGCACGTGGACGGGCTCGCCGAGATCGTCGCGCGGGAGCCGGTCACGGGCGGCGATGCGGCCTGGGGCGCGAGCGAGCGCTTCACCCTGCGGGCCCCGCACCAACTCGCGGCCTTCATCGCCGAGAAGGGCTCCGTCTGCCTCGACGGCACCTCGCTCACCGTCAACGGGGTCGAGGACGATCTCTTCTCGGTCCTTCTCATTCCCCACACCCTGGCAGTCACCACCTGGGGCGAGCGGCGGGAGGGCGACCGCCTGAACCTCGAGGTCGACCTGATCGCCCGCTACGCGGCCCGCCTCACGGAGCGGCGTGCCGCCGTGGATGCGACGGCGGCCTGAGCGAGCGCGCACCGGCCGTCGCGCGCCTTGCGGCGCGGGGGGCTTCGGTCTAGGGCTCGCCACCTCGTCCGGACGACGGCCGGACCGACCTGCAGGCCACGATGGTATCGACCGCACCGACCGCCCGCCGCGAGCCGGCGCCCTCACTCCGGGGCGCCCGGGTCCTCGTGGTCGAGGGCCGATTCTACGACGAGATCGCCGATGAGCTGCTCGCCGGTGCGCGCGGAGCGATCGAGGCGGCCGGCGCGCACGCGACGATCGTCACGGTGCCCGGCGCCCTCGAGATTCCCGCGACCGTGATCATTCTCGTGGAGGCCGCCGAGCGGGCGGGAGATCCCTACGATGCGGTGGTGACCCTCGGCTGCGTGATCCGCGGCGAGACCGGCCACTACGACATCGTGGCGGGAGAGAGCGCGCGGGCCCTGATGGACCTCTCGGTCGACCTCCGCCTGCCGCTTGGCAACGGCATCCTCACCGTGGAGACCGAGGTGCAGGCGCTCGCGCGGGCGCGGGTCGCGGAGATGAACAAGGGAGCCGGCGCGGCCGAGGCGGCGCTCGCCGTGCTCGCCCTCAAGCAGGCGGCGGAGGCCCGATGAAGACCAGCGAGCGCAGCGGCGCCCGCCTCGCGGTGGTGCAGGCCCTCTACGACATGGAGATCTCCGGCAAGGGCGTCCTCGAAGCGCTCGCCGAGTTCGAGGCCTTCTGGATCGGCCGGGAGGTGGACGGCATCGCCCATCCGCCGGCCGAGACCGCGTTCTTCCGCGATCTGCTGCGCGGCGTGGTGGACGAACAGCGGGCGATCGACCCGCAGATCGACAAGGCGCTGTCCCAGGGCTGGCCGCTCAAGCGGCTGGAGGCTGTGCTCCGCGCGATCCTGCGGGCCGGTACCTACGAGCTGATGTTCCGCCGCGACGTTCCGGCTCGAGCCGCCATCTCCGAGTACGTCGACGTGGCGCACAGCTTCTACACGGGGGACGAGCCCGGCCTCGTCAACGCCGTGCTGGACAAGGTGGCCCGTGGCACCCGGGCGAGCGAGCTGGCGCTGCCCACGTGAACGGCGCGGCGCGGCCCTCAGAGGACGCGCTCATCGCGCGATACTTCGCGCCGCTGGCCGGACCCGGTGCGGACAGCCTCCGGGACGACGCCGCGGTGCTGACGCCGAGCCCCGGCCACGATCTCGTTCTCACGGCGGACGCGATCGTCGCGGGCGTCCACTACTTCCCCGACGATCCGCCGGCCTCGGTCGCCGTCAAGGCGCTGGGCGTGAACCTCTCGGACCTTGCCGCCAAGGGGGCGAGGCCCCGCGGTTTCCTGCTCACGCTCGGCCTGCCCGACGATTGGACGGAAGCCTGGCTCTCCGACTTCGTGGACGGCCTCGCGCGGACGAGTGCTTCGCATCGCATACCCCTGCTCGGGGGCGATACCGTGCGCGCGGCAGGCCCCGCGCTGATCGGCGTCACCGCCGTGGGCGAGGTGCCGACGGGGACCATGGTGCCCCGCATGGCGGCCCGCCCGGGGGACCGCATCCTCGTGAGCGGTACGATCGGTGACGCGGCCCTCGGCCTCCGGCTACGCCTCGCGCCGGGCGCGCTCTGGGCGGGCCGCCTAACGGATGCCGACCGGTCCCATCTCCTCGATCGCTACCTGCATCCGCGCCCGCGTCTCGCCCTGGCCGAGGTGCTCCGGCGCCACGCCCGCGCCGCCATGGACGTCTCGGACGGCTTCGCGGGCGATCTCGCCAAGATGCTGCGGGGCGAGGGACGCGGCGCCGACGTGTCTCTCGCGCAGGTGCCGCTCTCCGCGGCGGCGGAGGCCGTCGTCGCGGTGGATCCAGGGCTCCGGGAGGCGGCGCTCACGGGTGGCGACGATTACGAGCTGCTCTGCTGCGTTCCGCCCGAGGCAGCGGCAGTGTTCGCCTCTGAAGCGGCGGCGTCGGGCGTCGCCGTCACCGATGTCGGGGTCGTCACCACGGGGGACGGCGTCCGGTTCATCGATGCATCAAATGCGCGGGCGTCGTTCGCCCGCGGCTCCTTCCGTCACTTCTGACGGATCAGCCTCGGCCGAGATGGGGCGCCGGCTCCGGCGGCAGTCCGAGCTGGGCGCGCACGTCGTCCATCATCCCCGTCGCGATGATCGGCATCCACATGGCAAGGTCGGCCTGCGTGAGCGCCGCCTTGCCGCTGAAGGCGTCGTCGCGCCGGCTCGGGGTCGACAGGGAGCGCTGGAGGACGCGCAGCAGGTCGCTCCGCAGGTCCTCCGGCTGCTGGTTGATCCGCTCGGCGATTAGGAACTGGACGGCGCTCGTCAGCACCTCGATCGTTGCGGCGAGCCGGGCAACCTGGTCACTGCTCATGCCATCATCCTGCCTGCGCCAACCGAAGATTTAGCAAGCGTTTAGCTTGCAACCTAGCTAGCGCAACATGCAGCCTGACGTAAGCTCCGCCGGCGCTCGTGAACGTTGGCTGCGGCCGGCGGGCTCGGGCCGCAGCGGCTCACCCGACCTCGCGATCAAAATATCCCGAATCAATGATTGGACCGTCTAAGCGCGAAACCGGGACGATCTATACTGCACTGCAGCAAAGCCCCGTGTTCGCAACGCGAGACGGCGTTTGCGCTCAAGCCTGAAGTTTGGCAATCAGAGCACGCGGTTCCGGGGAGGAGCGCACAGATCCGAGCATTACGTCCCATGGCCGCCCGGCCAAGCTCGGCAACGACAAGCCAACGCCAGGCAAACCCGAACAAGGACGGACGAATGACCGCATTGCTGTTGATTATCCTGGGCGGGCTCTGCGCCGTCGCCTACGGTATCGTCACGATCAACGACGTGATGAAGCGCGACGCCGGCACGCAGCGCATGCAGGAGATCGCCGGTGCGATCGCGGAGGGCGCGCAAGCCTACCTGCGCCGCCAGTACGCGACGATCGGCGTCGTCGGCGTCATCCTGTTCGTCGCACTCGCATGGTTCCTCGGCATCAAGGTCGCGATCGGGTTCCTGATCGGCGCCGTGCTCTCCGGCGTCGCCGGCTTCATCGGCATGAACGTCTCGGTGCGCGCCAACGTCCGCACCGCGCAGGCGGCTTCCACCTCCCTCGGCGGCGGCCTCGAGGTCGCGTTCAAGTCGGGCGCCGTCACCGGGATGCTGGTCGCCGGCCTCGCACTCCTCGGCGTCGCCCTCTACTATACCTACCTCACCCGCGGCGCCGGCCTGCAGCCCGCGAGCCGCGAGGTCATCGACGCGCTCGTCGCCCTCGGCTTCGGCGCCTCGCTGATCTCGATCTTCGCCCGTCTCGGCGGCGGCATCTTTACGAAGGGTGCGGATGTCGGCGGCGATCTCGTCGGCAAGGTCGAGGCCGGCATTCCGGAGGATGATCCGCGCAACCCCGCCACCATCGCCGACAACGTGGGCGACAATGTCGGCGACTGCGCCGGCATGGCGGCCGACCTGTTCGAGACCTACGCGGTGACCGCGGTCGCCACCATGGTCCTCGCCGCGATCTTCTTCGCCGGTCAGGGCGATGTCGGCGGTCGCAACGTGCTCGAAGCGATGATGCTCTACCCGCTGGCCATCGGCGCAGCCTGCATCGTCACCTCGATCGCCGGCACCTACGCGGTCCGCCTCGGCGCCAACCAATCGATCATGGGGGCCCTCTACAAGGGCCTGATCGTCGCCGGTATGCTCTCGATCGTGGCCGTCGCCATCGTGAACTTCACCCTGTTCGGCGGCTTCGGCACCGAGTTCCGCACGAACACCGGTCTGACCTTCACCTCGGGCGCCCTGTTCGGCTGCGCGGTGCTCGGGCTCGTCATCACGGCGCTCATCGTCGTGATCACCGAGTACTACACCGGCACGAACTTCCGTCCGGTGAAGTCGATCGCGGATTCCTCCGTCACGGGTCACGGCACCAACGTGATCCAGGGCCTCGCGATCTCCCTCGAGTCGACGGCGCTGCCGGCTATCGTCATCGTCGCCGGCATCATCGCGACCTACGCGCTCGCCGGCCTGTTCGGGATCGCCATCGCGGTCACCGCCATGCTGGCGCTCGCGGGCTTCATCGTGGCCCTCGATGCCTTCGGTCCGGTCACCGACAACGCCGGCGGCATCGCCGAGATGGCGGGCCTCCCCTCCGAGGTGCGCAAGTCGACGGATGCCCTCGATGCGGTCGGCAACACCACGAAGGCGGTCACCAAGGGCTACGCGATCGGTTCCGCGGGCCTCGGCGCCCTGGTGCTCTTCGCCGCCTACACGTCGGACCTGAACTACTTCATCGCGAACGCCAGCCCGACGCAGTACCGGTTCTATCAGGGCCTGACGGTCGATTTCTCCCTCTCGAACCCCTACGTCGTCGTCGGGCTCCTGCTCGGCGGTCTCATCCCCTACCTCTTCGGCGGCATGGCGATGACGGCGGTGGGCCGCGCAGCCGGTGCCGTGGTCGAGGAGGTGCGCCGCCAGTTCCGGGAGAAGCCCGGGATCATGGAGGGACGCGACCGGCCGGATTATGGCCGCGCCGTCGACATGCTGACCCGGGCCGCCATCAAGGAGATGGTCATCCCCTCGCTGCTGCCGGTGCTGTCTCCGGTCGTGCTGTTCTTCGTGATCCAGGCGATCGCGGGCAAGGGCCAGGCCTTCGCGACGGTCGGCGCCATGCTGCTCGGCGTGATCATCACCGGCCTCTACGTGGCCATCTCGATGACGTCCGGCGGCGGCGCCTGGGACAACGCCAAGAAGTACATCGAGGACGGCCACCACGGCGGCAAGGGATCGGACGCCCACAAGGCCGCCGTCACCGGCGACACGGTCGGTGACCCCTACAAGGACACCGCGGGCCCCGCCGTGAACCCGGCGATCAAGATCACCAACATCATCGCCCTGCTTCTGCTGGCGGTGCTGGCCCACAGCTGAGAACCGACGCCGTCCCCGCCCGTCAGGGGTGGGGACGGTCGCCTTCCGCGGCGGCGCAACCATGTGCGGCCGCGCACCCGCAGGGCCCTGGCACAAGGTCCGCTTGGCCCCACCTTACTCCGCGAACTCGACCCGCCGGCACGAAACGACCGGCGGAAGCCGCGCTGGCGCGGCGGCGATGTCTGCGGAGTCCCTATGCCCTCACTGTTCGATCCCATCCGCGTCGGTGCCATCGAGGCGCCGAACCGCATTTTCATGGCGCCGCTGACCCGCGGCCGTGCGACCCGTGCGCACGTCCCGACGCCGCTCATGGCGGAATACTACAGCCAACGTGCGGGCGCGGGCCTGATCATCTCGGAGGCGACCGGCATCACGCAGGAGGGTCTCGGCTGGCCCTTCGCGCCCGGCCTGTGGACGAACGAGCAGGTCGAAGCCTGGAAGCCGGTCGTGAAGGCGGTGCACGACGCGGGCGGCCGCATCGTCGCGCAGCTCTGGCACATGGGGCGCCTCGTACATCCGGACTTCCTGGCCGGCGAGAAGCCCGTCTCCGCCTCCGCCACCACGGCACCCGATCAGGCGCACACCTATGCGGGCAAGCAGCCCTACGCGGAGGCACGCCCCCTCGAGACCGACGAGATCCCCCGACTGATCGCCGACTACGAGCGGGCCACCCGGAACGCCCTGGCCGCCGGCTTCGACGGCGTTCAGATCCACGCCGCGAACGGCTACCTCATCGACGAGTTCCTGCGGGACGGCAGCAATCGGCGGACCGACCGGTACGGCGATTCGATCGAGAATCGCATCCGCCTCCTCGAGGAGGTGACCCGCGCGGTCGCCGGCATCGCAGGTCCGGAGCGCACCGGGGTTCGTCTGTCGCCCAACGGCGAGATCCAGGGCGTCAACGATTCCAATCCGGAAGAGCTGTTCACGGCGGCAGCCGCGGCCCTCGGCAGGATCGGGATCGCCTTCCTGGAGCTGCGCGAGCCGGGTCCGAACGGCACCTTCGGCAAGGCCGATCATCCGCCCATCGCGCCGGCCATGAAGGCGGCCTTCGGCGGAACGTTCATCCTCAACTCCGATTACGATGGCCGAAGCGCGCAGGCCGCCCTCGATGCCGGCGAGGCGGATGCCATCGCGTTCGGCCGGACATTCCTCGCGAACCCCGACCTCCCGGACCGACTCGCCCAGGACGCTCCCCTCAACAAGGACAACGCCAAGACCTGGTACTCGCAGGGCCCCGAAGGCTACGTCGACTACCCGCCCCTGAGCGCCTCGAAGGCCGCCTGATCCGCTGACGCGCCGGAGCCGAGCCCCAGCGGTGTGAACCGCCGGGGCTTCGTTCGTGCTCAAACTTGGGTGCTCAAACATGCGTGCTCCATGCTGGGCAATTCGTGAGTGGGTACTTATGTCACCGGCGTACGGCGGAGGATGATTGCTCTTTGACCGCGATGGGACCCGGTGCGAACGGCGGGCACGGCTTCACGCAGGCTGAGCGCCTTGCCGAGTTGCACGACCTTCAGATCCTCGACAGCGAGCCTGAGGCTGCCTACGACGACCTCGTCCAGGTCGCAGCCTACGTCTGCGCGGCGCCGGTCGCTCTCGTCAGCTTCGTCGATGCCGGCCGCCAGTGGTTCAAGGCGGAAATCGGCGCGGGCTGCAGTGAGATGCCGATCGACCGCTCGGTCTGTGCCATCGCACTGGAGGCCGGCGACCTACTCGTCATCCCGGACATGACGGCCGATCCCCGGACGAGCGGTAACGCGCTCGTTTCGGGACCGGATCATTATCGCTTCTACGCGGGGGCCGTGATCCGCAGCGCCGGCGTTCCCCTCGGCACGCTCTGCGTTCTCGACCGGACGGCGCGGCCGGACGGCCTCACGACCGCACAGGCGGCTACCCTCTGCACGCTGGCCCGCCAGGTTTCCACGCTGCTCGCCCAGCGGCGCACGCTCGCGCAGGTCGCCGTTCGCGAAGCGGAACTCGCCGCAAGCGAGCGCCGCTTCCGGGTGATGACGGCGGCGATGCCCCAGATGGTCTGGACGACCCTGCCAGACGGGTTTCACGACTACTACAACGACCGCTGGTACGAATTCACCGGGGTGCCCTACGGCTCGACCGATGGGGTTGGCTGGAACGGGATGTTCCATCCTGACGATCAGGAGCGCGCCTGGTCGCGCTGGCGGCACTCGCTCGCGACGGGCGAGCCCTATGAGATCGAGTATCGCCTCCGGCATCACAGCGGCGGGTATCGGTGGACCCTCGGGCGGGCCATGCCGATCCGTGACGCCGAGGGTCGCATCGAGCGCTGGTTCGGCACCTGCACGGACATCGAGGATCTGAAGCGCGCGGAGGCCGAGGCCCGCAAGCTCGCCGCCGTGGTCGCGGCGTCGAAGGACTTTATCGGGGTCGCTGCCGAGGACGGTCGCGTCCTGCACCTCAACGAAGCCGGACTGCGCCTCGTAGGGCTCGCGGACCTCTCCGCGACGCCCCAGACCCGCATCGCAGACTATTTCATGCCGGCGAGCCGCAGCATCGTCGAGGCCGAAGTGCTGCCCGCCGTGCGCCGCGACGGCTGGTGGGAAGGCGAGCTCGCCTTCCGGCATTTCCAGACCGGTGAGCCGATCGCCGTCCACTACACGATCTTCCCGGTGCAGGATTCCGCGGGCGTCCGCATCGGCTACGCGACGGTGACCCGCGACCTGCGCGAGCGAAAGCGCGCGGAGGAGGCTCAGACGCTGCTGATCCGCGAGCTGTCCCATCGGATCAAGAACATCTTCGCGGTCGTCGGCGGCATCGCGGCCCTGACGGGGCGCAGCGATCCGGCCGCGCGCAGCTTCGTGGCGGATTTTCGCGAGCGGCTCAACGCGCTGGCGCAGGCGCACGAATACGTCCGGCCTCACTCCCCGGACAGCGCCCCGAGCGTCCAGGGGCAGACGGTGCTCGGTCTCATGCGCCTGATCATGGCGGCCTACCGGCAGGAGGGGATGGAGCGCATCTCGGTGTCGGGCGACGACGCGGAGGTCGGCGAGCGCGCTTCGACGGCGCTGGCCCTGATCATGCATGAGCAGGCGACGAACGCGGTGAAGTACGGCGGCCTCTCGGCGGAGGGCGGCCGGGTCTCCCTCAGCGGCCGCGTCGTGGATGGGCGCTACGCCCTGACCTGGGCCGAGACCGGCGGACCGCAGATATCCGGCAAGCCGACGCGGCGCGGTTTCGGCACGGTCCTCGCCGAACGCAGCGTGGCCGGGCAGCTCGACGGCACGCTGGAGCACGATTGGTCGCCGGACGGGCTCGTCATGCGCCTGACCGCGCCGCTCGCGAACCTGCGCTTCTGACGCCGCCGCATGGCGACGGCGCGATGTGCCTACGGTCTCATCGTGCTCGATTTCGACGGCACGCTTGCCGACAGCTTTCCTTGGTTCTGCAGTGTTCTGAACGGCGTGGCCGATCGCTACCGCTTCCGGCGCGTTGAACCCGATGAGATCGATGCGTTGCGCCACCTGAGTGCGCGCGCAATCGTCGACCGCCTGGGTGTGCCGCGCTGGAAGCTTCCTTTCATCGCCCGCCATATGCATCGCCTCGCAGCGCGGGATCCCAACGCGCTGCGCCTCTTCCCCGCCATCGATGCGATGCTGGATCGGCTGGGAGAATGCGGGGTGGACCTCGCCGTCCTCAGCTCGAACACTGAGGACAACGTCCGGCGCGCGCTCGGACCCCATCATGCCGCGCGCATTCGGTCCTACGCCTGCGGTGCCTCCGTCTTCGGCAAGGCCCGACGCTTGCGCGCCCTCCTGCGTCGCACGGGCTTCGCACCGGAGAGCGTCCTCTGCGTCGGTGATGAATTTCGGGATGCTGAGGCCGCCCGCGCGGTCGGATGCGACTTCGGCGGCGTAGCCTGGGGCTACACGGCACCGGGCGCGCTGCGGGCGACGATCCCCGAATACTTCTTCGAGGACCCCTGCGAGATCGCCGCGCTCTTCGCCTTGGAGGAACCCGCGGACGGAGCGCCGGCCGAGCCGCGGGTGACCGGTTGAGGCGACGCCCTTGCGAAAGGGCGCTGCCGTCACATGCCGCGGTTGGCGCCCGGCACGACGCTTGCGCCGGACCCGGAGCCGAACGGCTCGTAGCGCGTCAGACCGCGGAACAGCTGGCTCAGGAATGCGCGGTCCTGACCGCTCGTCGGGGTCGTGCGCTCGATGAAATCGAACACGCGCCCGTCCTGCAGCCCGTAGAGCGCGACGCGCTCCACCTTGAACCCGGGGGTGAAGTACACCGCCGTCACTTTCTGGTCGTCCACGCGCTCACCGAGGAACATGACTGTGCGGCTGGTGTTCTGCGAGATGTAGTACCAGGACTTGTTGCCGACGGTGGAGACAGTCGAGGGCGTGCCGAGGGTTTGCAGCACCTGCTCGGGCGCCATGCCGGGCTTGATCGTCGCGAGGGCCGCCTGGTCGATCTGGTAGCCGTGGCGCAGCTCCTCGCCGATGCAGCCGGACAGGCCGGCGCCGACGAGGCCGACGAGGGCGAGACGAGAGAGCGACGAAACGAGACGGCGCGACATCGGCCCCCCTTGATCCTTGCGCGGACGAATGCGTTCTCGGCAACGACAGCGAGTGCCCCGCGGGACCCTTGCACCTTGGCCGTAGGTTGCCGTACCGCGGGGTTATGGCTTTGACAAGGCAAGCGCCGCCACACCGCCGCGGCGACGCACAGGTGCGGCGGTCGCGGCCACGGAAACCAGGATGATCGGACAGTTCTTCCGGCGTGGGAATGCCCGCCGCAGCATCATCGAGACCCTGCATCGACGCATCAACGACGCGGCGCGCCGACCCGCGTTGTTCACGCGGCTCGGCGTGCCGGACACCGTGGAGGGCCGGTTCGAGGCCCTGTGCCTGCACGTCATTCTGGTGCTTCGCCGTCTCAACCGGCTGCCCGAGCCTGCCGGGGATATCGCGCAGGACCTCGTGAATTCGGTCTTCCTGCAGCTCGACTCGGCGCTGCGCGAGCTCGGCGTCGGCGATTTCGGTGTACCGAAGCGGATGAAGAAGCTCGGCGCCGCCTTCTACGGACGTGCGGAGGGCTACGATGCGGCGCTCGACGCAGGCGACGTCGGCGCATTGCGCGCGGCGCTCGCCCGGAACGTGCTTGGGCGCGACGATCCCGACGCCGCCGCTGGGCTTGCCGCTTACGTCGTCGCGGTGAGCGAGGCCCTCGATGCCGCCGACCTCGCGACGATCACGGAGCAGGGGCCGCACTTTCCCGAGCCCGCTCCTTTCGGAGAAACGGCATGAAGCGCCCCGACGCCACCGGCCCCCTGTCCAGGCCGATCAATATCGAGCGACTGCGCAACGGGCCAGGCGCCGTGACCGTCGAGGCGACCCAGGCCGAGTGTGAGGCCCTTGCTGCGGATTTCGGGATTCCGGCCATCCGCGGCTTGGTCGGCCGGTTCGATATCTCGGGCAGCGCGAGCCGCCTCGTGGTGACCGGGCGGGTCGAGGCCCTCGTCACACAGGTCTGCACCGTCACCCTCGAACCGTTCGAGGCTGCAGTCAGCGAGCCGGTCGAGGTGGAGTTCACCGACCCCGACCGTTTCGCGGGCACCGACGCCGAGGACGTCGAGGTGCCGGATCCGATCGTCGGTGGACGCATCGATTTCGGCACCCTCACGGCGGAGTTTCTGGCACTCGGTCTTGACCCCTATCCGCGCAAGCCCGGTGTCGCCTTCGAGGAGGCGAGCTTCGGCGAGGATGAGAAGCCGCTCGCGGCCCTGCGCAGCCTGCGCCGCGAGGCGGACTGAACGACCGGGCGAGATTTCGTTTGCCCACGGGGCGTGGATCGCTATTTTCCGCCCCGCCGGCTGGGGTTTGAAATCCAGCGACACGAATACCCCGGCGGCGCCCCATCGCAAGAGGCTGCGATCCAGACACAATGCCCCAACGCGTGTGCATCTCGCTCGACGCCATGGGCGGCGACCATGGGCCGTCGACCGTCGTGCCCGGCGCGGCCATCGCTCGCGAGCGCCATCCCGAGACGACCTTCCTGATGTTCGGCGACGAGGCCGTGATCGGTCCGCTGGTGGCGGCCGAGCCCCGGCTGACGGGGGCGGTCGAGATCCGCCACACGACGGTCGCGGTGGCGATGGACGACAAGCCGAGCCAGGCGGTGCGGCAGGGCCGCGGCAAATCCTCGATGTGGCAGGCGATCCAGGCCGTTCGGGATGGGCATGCCGACGCCTGCGTCTCGGCCGGCAACACCGGCGCGCTGATGGCGATGTCCAAGATCTGTCTGAAGACCCTTTCGGGCATCGAGCGCCCAGCCATCGCCTGCCTGTGGCCGACCGTGCGTGGCGAGAGCGTCGTGCTCGATGTCGGCGCCACCATCGGGACGGATGCGGAGCACCTCGTCGAGATGGCCGTGATGGGCTCGGCGATGGCCCGCATCGTGTTCGATCTCGACCGTCCGACGGTCGGACTGCTCAACGTCGGGACCGAGGAGATGAAGGGCAACGAGGCCGTGAAGGAGGCTGCCCGGCTCCTGCGCGAGATGGAACTCCCGAATTTCGCCTACCACGGCTTCGTGGAAGGAACGGATCTCGGCCGCGGCACCGTCGACGTCGTGGTGACCGAGGGCTTCACGGGCAACATCGCCCTGAAGACCGCCGAGGGCACCGCCAAGCAGATCGGGACCTACCTGCGCTCGGCGATGAGCCGCACGCTCTCGGCGAAGATCGGCTATCTCTTCGCCCGGCAGGCCTTCACGGCCCTGCGGGAGAAGATGAACCCGAGCCGGGCCAACGGCGGCGTCTTCCTCGGGCTGGAGGGCATCGTCATCAAGAGCCACGGATCCGAGAACGCGCACGGCTTCGCGGCGGCGATCGACCTTGCCCACGACATGGCCCGGCACGACCTGATGCGCACCATCCGCGAGATGCTCGACCAGACGCCCGCCGTCGTGTCGGCGTGAGGTCGGCATGGCCCTGACCGCACCCGCGGCGCATCGACGTTTTACTACTTACAGGTGTAACGCCGCGCGAGACATTGCATTGTTCCGGGCGGGGGGAGGATCACCATGGTAGCCCTGCGCTCCGTCGTCGTCGGCACGGGCTCGAGCCTGCCGGCCCGGGTCGTGACGAATGCCGAGCTGGCGAACCGGGTCGAGACCTCGGATGAGTGGATCGTCCAGCGCACCGGGATCCGGCAGCGCTACCTCGCGGACGAGACCGAGACGACGTCGGTGCTGGGCGCGCGCGCGGCCCGGGCCGCCCTGGACGATGCCGGCCTGACGCCCGACGACATCGATCTCGTGATCTGCGCGACCTCGACGCCGGACCACACGTTTCCGTCGACGGCGACGCAGATCCAGGCGGCGCTCGGCATCCAGCGGGGCGCGGCCTTCGACCTGCAGGCGGTCTGTGCGGGGTTCGTCTACGCGGTGTCGACGGCGGACAAGTTCCTAGCGACCGGCGCGGCGCGGCGCGCGCTCGTGGTCGGCGCGGAGACGTTTTCGCGCATTCTCGACTGGGAGGACCGTACCACCTGCGTGCTGTTCGGCGACGGTGCCGGCGCGATCGTGCTGGAGGCGCGGGACGACCGGGAGGCCGAGGGGCGCGGGGTGCTGACCTCGAGCCTGCGGTCGGACGGGCGGCACCGCGAAAAACTCTACGTTGACGGCGGGCCCGGCTCGACGGGGACCACCGGCCACCTGCGGATGGTCGGCAAGGAGGTCTTTCGCTTCGCCGTGGGCCAGGTGACGGACGTCATCGCGGAGGTCTTCGAGAGGTCGGGCGCGAGCGCCGACGACCTGAACTGGTTCGTGCCGCACCAGGCCAACCGCCGCATCATCGAGGCTTCGGCCGACAAGCTCGGCATCGCCCGCGAGAAGATCGTGCTGACCGTCGACCGCCACGGCAACACCTCCGCGGCCTCGATTCCGCTCGCCCTCGACGTGGCCCGGCGGGACGGACGCATCCGCACCGGCGACCTCGTGATGATCGAGGCGATCGGCGGCGGCTTCACCTGGGGCGCGGCGCTGATCCGCTGGTAAGGTTTTGGTCTGGCCGCGCGGGCGCAAATTTTTGCTCAAAGCTTCTCGGGGTCCTGCGGTTGACCCCGCCGCAGCGGCCGATTAGCGTGGTGAATCATAGAGATACGTCGTAATCGGCAACCGCGCGAGGAAACACGGGCATGACGGGTAAGACGGTCACACGCGCCGATCTGAGCGAGGCCGTATACCAGCAGGTCGGCCTGTCGCGCACGGAGTCGGCGGCGCTCGTCGAGACCGTCCTGTCCGAGATCTGCACCTGCCTCGCTGGCGGCGAGACCGTGAAGCTGTCCTCGTTCGGCTCCTTCGTGGTGCGCAGCAAGGGCAAGCGCGTCGGCCGCAATCCGAAGACCGGCGTCGAAGTCGCCATCGAGCCGCGGCAGGTGATGGTGTTCAAGCCCTCGAACGTGCTCAAGGCGCGCATCAACGGGCAGAACGGCGAGCTGGAGGAGGATTGAGCCCGGTCGGGGCAGCCCGCGGATCCTCCGGTCCCGCATCGCGCTGACCGATGCCGAACGCCCCGAGCGAGGAGGGCCCGCCCATGGCCGCTGCCGCGAGTCCGACAGCCGGCGAGGCGGGCGACAAGCGCCCCGGCGCCTTCCGCACGATCAGCGAGGTCGCCGACGAGCTCGACGTGCCCCAGCACGTGCTGCGCTTCTGGGAGACCCGCTTCCCGCAGATCCGGCCGATGAAGCGCGCCGGGGGGCGCCGCTACTATCGGCCCGAGGATGTGGACCTGCTGCGCGGCGTGCGGCGCCTCCTGCACGGGCACGGATACACGATCAAGGGGGCGCAGCGGGTGATCCGCGAGGGCGGCGTGCGCTTGGTCCAGGCCGTGGGGCGGGGCGAGGCCGAGGTCGGCGCGCCGGCGGCGGGCGAGGTCGAGGCGCCGGAAGAGCGGCCGACAGGCGAACCTGAGGTGGCGGCCGCGGGGGCCGATCGCCGCGCGCTGCGGGAGGTTTTGCGCGAGCTTCACGCCTGCCGCGAGGCCCTCGCGGCCTTGCGCGCGACGCCGCGTGTCTAGCGCGTGTCCGGCGGAGCGTCCGCACCCTGTCCGGCGGCTGTCCGGCCGGCGGCACGCAATCGACCCGCAAGCCCTTGGGGCGATCCGCCTTTTCGCGTTCACGAATGCGGGAGGCCCGGTCGAACTTTGCCGGGGCACCGGCGTTAGGCGCCCATGGCAACCGCACGTCGTCAGATGTCGCCCACCCAGGAGCTGATCGCCCGCGTGATGCGGATCGTCAGAACCTGCCCGGATGCCGCGACCGAGGTGCTGGAGCTGATGTTCCTCGTGAGCCAGATCGAGGCGCTGACGACCGTCGACCGCGAGTACCGCGATGCCCGCCGGGTGATCAGCCGCCTGCGCAACCCGCTCTGGGAGATGGGGCCCGCCGACCGGGAGGCCCTGCTCCGGGCCGCCGAGACGATCCGGCGGGTCTGCGCGCTGGAGGAGAGCGACATTCCCTCGACCCCGATCGCCGATGTCGGCGAGCGCCAGCGGGTGGAGCGGGCGGTGGGCACCGCGCTCTCCGGCGAGTTCAGCGCGGCGCAGATCGCGCGCATCACCGGCGTGGTCGCGGCGGCGCTGCAGGAATAGGCGGGGCTCCCTCGACGGGGACGGTCGGCGTCCCCACATCGGCCTCGCCGGTGAGCGGCCCCGCCGGGGCGGCCGCCGGGAGAATTCCGGGAGACCGAACGCCGATGTACGCCCTTCGTCCGTACGCCCTTCGCATCCTCGTGCCGGCGATCGCCGCCGGTCTCCTCGCCGCACCGGCCTTGGGCCAGACCACCATCACCAAGAGCGAGACGGTGCAGAGCGGCAAGACCGTGCGCCTCGCCATCGTGCCGAACCTGAAGAAGGACTGCTCGGCCGGGCCGATGCCGGAATTCCGCATCTCCGGTGCGCCAAAGAACGGCGTCACCATCACCAAGGTCGGCAAGCAGACGACGCCCGCGAGCTACCGCTGCCCCAACAAGGAGACCGCCGTGCAGGGCCTGTTCTACCAGCCGAAGGCCGGTTTCACGGGTGCCGACGAGGTGACCTTCGAAATCAAGAACGCCGACGGTCAGGTGCAGACGCAGAACATCAAGATCACCGTCGAGGCCGCCACCGGCAAGAAGGACGCCGACGCCAAGAAGAGCGGCACCGATCTCTGATCCGGGACGCCCGTCGGGCCGACCTGCACAGTTCAGGCGCCGTCGCGGCCGGTCCGCGACGGCGCCTGCAGAGGGCGCAACTTGGTCGATCCTGTATCCTTCTTGTGACGGTGTTGCGCGCATCACACGCCGGTCGGGTGCGTCGCTCGCACTGCGACAAAAGCGGGCCTGTCGGTTGCATCCGGACCGGGACAGGATGAAGCTGTCCTGGTCGTGAAGGGGTTATCGATGCCGTTGCATGCGACGAACGACCTTTTTCAGAGCTTCGCCCGTGGCTACGAGGCGCGCCGCGACACGGAGATGACGCTCTCCGAGTACCTGGAGGCCTGCCGCGACGAGCCCCTGATGTACGCGAGCGCCGCCGAGCGCATCCTGGACGCCATCGGCAAGCCGGAATTCGTCGACACCGCCAAGGATGCCCGCCTAGGCCGGGTGTTCATGAACCGGACGATCCGGACCTACCCGGCCTTCTCCGAGTTCTACGGCATGGAGGAGACGATCGAGCGGATCGTCTCGTTCTTCCGCCACGCCGCGCAGGGCCTGGAGGAGCGCAAGCAGATCCTCTACCTGCTGGGACCCGTGGGCGGCGGCAAGTCCTCCCTCGCCGAGCGCCTGAAGGCGCTGATGGAGGTCCACCCCATCTACGTGCTGAAGGCCGGCAACGAGGTCTCGCCCGTCTTCGAGAGTCCGCTCGGCCTGTTCGACCCCGAGACCATGGGGGCGGAGATCGAGAAGCGCTTCGGCATCCCGCGCCGGCGCCTCACCGGCCTGATGAGCCCCTGGGCGCTGAAGCGCCTCGACGAGTTCAACGGGGACATCTCGCGCTTCACGGTGATCAAGGTGCGGCCCTCGCGCCTGCGCCAGATCGCCATCGCCAAGACCGAGCCCGGCGACGAGAACAACCAGGACATCTCGAGCCTCGTCGGCAAGGTGGACATCCGCCGCCTGGAGACCCTGAGCCAGGCGGACCCGGATGCCTACTCGTACTCGGGCGGGCTCAACCGCGCGAACCAGGGCGTCCTCGAATTCGTCGAGATGTTCAAGGCGCCGATCAAGATGCTCCACCCCCTGCTCACCGCGACGCAGGAGGGCAACTACGTCGGCACCGAGAACATCGGCGCGATCCCCTTCACGGGCGTGATCCTGGCGCACTCGAACGAGGCCGAGTGGCAGTCGTTCAAAACCAACAAGAACAACGAAGCCTTCATCGACCGCATCTACGTCATCAAGGTGCCCTACTGCCTGCGCGTGCAGGAAGAGCAGCACATCTATGACAAGTTGATCTCGGGATCGGAGCTGTCCGACGCGGCCTGCGCGCCCGGCACGCTCGAGATGCTGGCCCGCTTCTCGGTGCTCTCGCGCCTGCGCGAGCACGCGAACTCGAACCTGTTCTCCAAGATGCGGGTCTACGACGGCGAGAGCCTGCGCGAGGTCGATCCCCGCGCCCGCTCCATGCAGGAGTACAAGGACACGGCCGGCGTCGACGAGGGCATGGACGGGATCTCGACCCGCTTCGCCTTCAAGGTGCTGGCCGCGACCTTCAACCACGACACCACCGAGGTCTCCGCCGACCCCGTGCACCTGATGTACGTGCTGGAGCAGGCGCTGCGGCGCGAGCAGCTGCAGCCCGAGACCGAGAAGCGCTACCTGGAGTTCATCAAGACCGAGCTCGCCCCGCGCTACGCGGAGTTCATCGGCCACGAGATCCAGAAGGCCTACCTCGAGTCCTATCACGATTACGGCCAGAACCTGTTCGACCGCTACATCGACTACGCGGACGCCTGGATCGAGGACCAGGACTTCAAGGATTCCGAGACTGGGCAGCTCCTCAATCGCGAGCTCCTGAACCAGGAGCTGACGAAGATCGAGAAGCCCGCCGGCATCGCCAACCCGAAGGATTTCCGCAACGAGGTCGTGAAGTTCGCGCTCCGCTCGCGGGCCCAGCACGGCGGGCGCAACCCGAACTGGACGAGCTACGAGAAGCTGCGCGAGGTGATCGAGCGGCGGATGTTCTCCCAGGTGGAGGAGCTGCTGCCGGTGATCTCGTTCGGCTCCAAGAAGGACGGCGACACCGAGAAGAAGCACGGCGAGTTCGTGGAGCGCATGGTGGCGCGCGGCTACACCGAGCGTCAGGTCCGGCGCCTGGTGGAATGGTACATGCGGGTGAAGCAGGCGGGGTAGGGGGCTGCCCGCCGTCCGGGCCGTCTTCCCGCGCCGCCACAGTTTCGGACGACCGGCGGGTCACGATCCGCCGGCGGTCACCAGAGGGCGAGGGCGAAGACACCGGATGCACATCGTCGACCGTCGGCTCAATCCAGGGGGCAAGAGCCTCCCCAACCGGCAACGGTTCCTGCGCCGGGTGAAGGATGTGGCCCAGCGCGCGGTGCGCGAATCCGCCCGCGAGAAGGACATCAAGGACCTCGGCAAGGACGGGCGCGTCAGCGTGCCGGCGGACGGGGTGCGCGAGCCCCGCTTCAGCCGCCAGTCCGGCACCGGCCTGCAGGACCACATCCTGCCGGGCAACAAGACCTACGTGGAGGGCGACCGCATCGAGCGCCCGCCGGGCGGCGGCGGTGGCGGCGGGTCCGGCGAGGGCGGGGAGGGCGGCGAGAACAGCGAGGACGCCTTCCGCTTCGTGCTCACCCGCGAGGAGTTCCTGGAGCTGTTCCTCGAAGACCTCGAACTGCCCGACCTCGCCAAGCGGCGCCTCGCCGTGGTGGAGACCGAGGGCCTGCGCCGGGCCGGCTACACGGTGACGGGCTCGCCCGCCAACCTCGCGCTCACCCGGACCCTGCGCAACTCCATGTCGCGCCGCATCGCCCTGAAGCGGCCGAAGCCGGACGAGATCGCGGCGCTGGAGGCCCGCATCGCCGAGGCCCGCCCGGGCGACCCGACGCTGCCCGACCTCGAACTCAGCCTGACGCTGCTCCGCGAGCGCTCGAAGCGCATCCCCTACGTCGACCCGATCGACCTGCGCTACCGCCGCTTCGAGCCCTATCCGCGCCCCATCGCCCAGGCGGTGATGTTCTGCCTGATGGACGTCTCCGGCTCGATGACCGAGCACATGAAGGACCTCGCCAAGCGGTTCTACATCCTGCTGCACATCTTCCTCACGCGGCGCTACCGCCACGTGGAGATCGTGTTCATCCGCCACACGGACCGGGCGACGGAGGTGGACGAGGAGACCTTCTTCGGCTCCCGCGAGACCGGCGGCACGCTGGTCTCCTCGGCGCTCGTGGAGATGAAGCGCATCATCGCCGAGCGCTACTCCCCCGACGACTGGAACATCTACGCCGCGCAGGCGTCGGACGGCGACAACGTGTCGAGCGACGGGCCGACCGCCACGGACCTCCTGCGCACGCACATCCTGCCGGCCTGCCAGCACTTCGCCTACCTGGAGGTGGGGGACGAGAACGGGCCGCGGGCGGGCTTCGTCGAGCACCGCACGACGCTCTGGCGGACCTACGAGGCCATTGCGAAGTCCGGCGGCGGCATCGCCATGCGCAAGGTCAACCACCGGCGCGAGATCTACCCCGTGTTCCGCGAGCTGTTCGGCCGCAAGGACGCGAAGGCGGAGGCGTGAGCCCCGGGCGACGGCGTGAGGGAGAGGGCGAGATGGGGACCACCCTGAGCCGGGCGAAGGCCCAGAAGGCAGCCGCCAGCGGGCCGCTGTTCACGGGCAACGACTGGGACTTCGACACGATCCGGCGCATCCACGACGCCTGCGAGGCGATCGCCGGGCCGGAGCTCGGCCTGTCCTGGTACCCGAACCAGATCGAGATCATCACCGCCGAGCAGATGCTCGACGCCTACGCGTCGATCGGCATGCCGCTGTTCTACAAGCACTGGTCCTTCGGCAAGCACTTCGCCCAGCACGAGGCCGGCTACCGCCGCGGCCTGATGGGGCTCGCCTACGAGATCGTCATCAACTCGGACCCGTGCATCTCCTACGTGATGGAGGAGAACACGGCGACGATGCAGACGCTGGTGATCGCCCACGCCGCCTTCGGCCACAACCACTTCTTCAAGAACAACTACCTGTTCCGGCAGTGGACGGATGCCGAGGGCATCCTCGACTACCTCGACTTCGCCAAGGGCTACATCACCCGCTGCGAGGAGCGCTACGGCCACCAGGCGGTGGAGCAGGTGCTCGACGCCGCCCACGCCCTGATGAGCCAGGGCGTCCACCGCTACCCGCGCAAGAAGCGCCCCGACCTCGCCTCCGAGCAGCGCCGCGAGCGCGAGCGCGTCGAGCACGGCGAGCAGATCTACAACGACCTCTGGCGGACCCTGCCCGCCAAGGCTTCGGGCGCGAAGCCCGACCTCGCGGCCGACCGCCGCCGCGCCCTCCTGGAGCTGCCGCAGGAGAACATCCTCTACTTCCTGGAGAAGGCGGCCCCGCGCCTGCAGCGCTGGCAGCGCGAGATCCTGCGCATCGTCCGCCTCGTGGCGCAGTACTTCTACCCGCAGCGCCAGACCAAGGTGATGAACGAGGGCTGCGCCACCTACGTCCACTACCGGATCATGAACGCGCTCTCGGAGAAGGGGCAGATCGGCGAGGCCGCCTACCTCGAGTTCCTGCAGTCGCACACCAACGTCATCCGCCAGCCGAATTACGACGAGCGATCCTACGGCGGCCACAACCCCTACGCGATCGGCTTCGCGATGATGCAGGACATCGCCCGCATCGTGGAGAGCCCCACCGCCGAGGACCGCCAGTGGTTCCCCGAGATCGCCGGCACCGGCGACGGCATGGCGGTGCTGCGCGACATCTGGGCGAACTACCGCGACGAGAGCTTCATCGCGCAGTTCCTGTCACCCAAGCTGATGCGCGACCTGCGCCTGTTCCACGTGGTCGACGACCCGGACGAGCCGGAGCTGCGCGTGGAGGCGATCCACGACGAGCGCGGCTACCGGCGGATGCGGCGCTCCTTCGCCCGCCAGTACGACGTGGCCTGGCTCGACCCGGACATCGAGGTGATCGACGTCGACCTGGAGGGCGACCGCCGCCTGATCCTGCACCACAAGGCGCTCAACCGGATCACCCTGCAGAAGGACGACGCCCGGCGGGTGCTGCAGCACCTCGCCGACCTCTGGGGCTACGACGTCGTCATGCGGGAGATCGACCCGGCGACGGGCGAGACCCTCGCGGAGCACAGTGCCAGCGCGCGGCCGATCTTCTTCTGAGGCGCGCTTCGACCGGACGACCCCGCGGGTGACCGCGCTCTCGGGTGCCAGGGAGGGGCGGTGATCCCTGGAGCCCTCCTTCGAGGCTCCGCTTCGCTGCGCACCTCAGGATGAGGTCGCGGGTGGGGTCCACGGACAGTGCCTCCCACCCTCCCACCTCATCCTGAGGTGCCCCCGTGAGGGGGCCTCGAAGGAGCCCTCCAGGGATCGCGCGGCGGCCGGACCCCGCCCGCGGTGCTGCCCTGGAGCATCCAGGCAAGCGCGCACGCCGCACAGCTGCTCAAACCGGGCCCGGATGGACATAGATTGCGCCCCAGCCAGTCGAGCGGGCACAATCCAACAGAAATAGATCACTCAACACATCTACAAGTTGTATGATTCATTGTCGAATGCAGCAATTCGCGCAGCAATTGAGTGGGCGTTAAACTTTCAACGGCATGGTCGCCGACGCAGTATCGGTGGGTGGGGGACCGCCCGGTACGCGGGAGTGCGCGGTTGAGCAACATTCTCCTCCTGACGGACCGGCCCACGCAGGCGGGCCGCCTGTTCCGCGACCTCGAGCGTCTCGGGGGCTGCACGACGCTCGACCTCCTCGATCCGGAGCAGGGCCGGGCGGAGCCGCGCACCGCGGAGATCGACGCCGTGGTGAGCGACGTCTCGCTGGCGCATTCCGGCACGATCGCGGCGCTCCGCTTCCAGCTCGACCGGCTGAAGGCCCGCAAGGTGCCCTACCTCTGCCTGCTGCGCAGCGACGACCGCCGCAACCGGGTCCAGGCCGACGCCCTCGGGGCGAGCCGCGTGCTGCGGGCGGATGCCGGCGCCGAGGCGATCCTCGGCTGCCTCGGGGAGGCGCTCGGCACCCAGACGCCCGCCACCCAGGCGCCCGCCGCGCTCGACCTGTCCGGCAGCGTCGCCTCGGCGGGGCAGGTGCTGACGCGGCTGTTCGAGGCCGGGCGCAGCGACGGCACGGTGGAGCCCGAGCTGATCGCGAGCGGCGCGGCCTTCGTGGAGAACGCCCTGCAGCAGAGCGACGTGCGAGCCTGGCTCGACGTGGTCTGGCGCTTCGACGACGCGACGCACCAGCACTGCCTCCTCGTCGCCGGCCTCGCCGCGGGCTTCGCCAAGCGGCTCGGCGTGCGGCGCAGCGACTGCCAGCGCCTGACCCAGGCCGCCCTCCTGCACGACGTCGGCAAGTCCCGCATCCCCGGCGCCATCCTGAACAAGGCCGGCCCCCTCGATGCGGCCGAGCGCACGATCATGAAGACCCACGCCGAGGTGGGGCACGCGATGCTGATCGACAGCGGGTTCTCGGAGGAGATGCTCGCGGTGGTGCGCTCCCACCACGAGATGCTCGACGGCTCCGGCTACCCGGACGGGCTGAAGGGCCGCGAGATCCCCGACCTCGTGCGGCTCGTCACGATCTGCGACGTCTACGCCGCGCTGATCGAGCGCCGGCCCTACAAGGCGCCGATGGGCGGCGCGCAGGCCTACGCGATCCTGGAGGCCATGGAGGGGCGCATCGACGCGGCGCTCCTCGGCGCCTTCCGCCCGCTCGCCCTCGACATCGGCCCGCCGCCGATGCTGCGGGCCGGATAGGCCCAAGCTCAGCGCAGGCTCTCGACGCAGCTGCGCCCCTCGTCGGTGAGGCGCCACTCGATGGCCCGCGCGTTGCGCCGGCCCCCGACCTGGGTGATCAACCCCACCGTGTAGAGCTGCAGCACGGCGAGGCGCATCTCGTCGCTCTCCTCACCCGTGAGGACGACGGGCCGCGACCACATCCGGATCAGCAGCCGGCGCTGGGAATCGGTCAGCTCCGCGCAGGCCTCGCCCGGCGTGCGCCGCTCAGGGGTGGGTCCGGATGGGCCGTCGGGTCGCTCGCGCGTCATCGCTGTCCGGTTGGCGCGCGGGGAAAGGCGCGGGGAGGAGCCCCACCGCACAGGACGAATGACGGCCGGTGCAATTCACGCCCCACGTGCGTCGTGCGCGACCGATACGTGCGTCGTGCGCGACCGATCCGGCCCGGCCCGCTATAAGCGTCGCCGACACCAGCCCCCGCGCGAACGGCCGCCATGCTCTCACTCGTCACCCTCCGCTCCCGCATCGCCTCCGGCGCCCTGACCCCGGAGGGGGCCGTCGCCCTCGTGCGGGAGGCGATCGCCGCGCGGGAGCCGGAGATCCGCGCCCTCGTCTGCCAGGATCCGGCGCCGCAGGTCGCCGGGACCGGGCCGCTCGCCGGCATCGCGGTCGGCATCAAGGACATCATCGACACCGCCCACCTGCCGACCGGCATGGGCTCGCCGATCTACGCGGGCTGGCGGCCGCGGGCCGACGCGCCGGTGGTGGCGCGGCTGCGGCGCCTGGGCGCGGTGCCGCTCGCCAAGACCACCACCACCGCCTTCGCGTTCCTCGACCCGACCGAGACCCGCAACCCCCACCATCCCGGGCACACGCCGGGGGGCTCCTCGGCGGGCTCGGCCGCCGCGGTCGGAGCCGGCATGCTGCCGCTCGCCCTCGGCACGCAGACGGGCGGCTCGGTGGTGCGGCCGGCCGCCTATTGCGGCGTCGTCGGGGTGAAGCCGTCGTTCCGGCTGCTGCCGACGGTCGGCGTCAAGTGCTTCTCCTGGGCCCTCGACACGGTCGGTCTGTTCGCGGCCGGTGTCGCCGACGCCGCCCACGCCCTGGCGCTCCTCGCCGACCGTCCCGCCATCGACCTGCGCCCGAACGATCCCGGCGCGCCGCGGGTCGGCCTCCTCGTGCCGAATTACTGCGCGCCGGCCGAGTCGGAGGCCCTCGCGGCCCTCGTGCGCGCCGGCGCGGCCCTGGAGGGCGCCGGCGCCCGCCTGCGCGACCTCGCCCTGCCGCCCCTCTTCACCGAGGCCTTCGCGAGCCACGGCCCGATCCAGGATTTCGAGGCCGCCCGGGCGCTTGCCTGGGAGCACGCGTCGCACCGGCCGGACCTGCCGCCGCTGCTCGGCGCCCACCTCGACGCGGCGGCGGAGATCCCGGCGCCCGCCTACGACGCGGCCCGCCGCACCGCCCACCACGCGCGGCGCCACCTCAAGGACGTGTTCGCGGAGGGCGACCTCGACGTGATCCTGACGCCCTCCGCGCCGGGCCCCGCGCCCGAGGGCTACGCCTCCACGGGCGATTCGCGCTTCAACCGGCTCTGGACGCTGATGGGCGTGCCCTGCGTCAACGTCCCGGCCGGGCTGTCCGCGACGGGGCTGCCCCTCGGCGTGCAGGTGGTCGGCCGCTTCGGCGACGACGGCCGCACCCTGGCCGCCGCCCGCCTCGTCGAGCGGGCGCTCGCCGGGTGAGGCGCGCACGAATCGGTGTCGGATCCGCAGGCAACCATGCGCGCGGCCGGGGCGTTGCTGACGTCCTGAGAACCCCCCGACCCCGTCCGAGGAGACGTCCGATGCTGAAACGCCTCGCCACCACCGCCGGCCTGCTCGCCCTGAGCACCGGCCTCGCCCTCGCGCAGGCCCCCGACAAGACGCCCGCGACCACCGGCAACACCACGGCCAGCCAGGCCGACAAGGACATGAAGGAGTGGCAGGTCGCCAAGATGAGCAAGGTCAGCCTCGCCCAGGCGCTGCAGACCGCCGAGGCCCAGGGCGACAAGGGCCGCGCCATCGATGCCGACTTCGAGAAGGCCGACGGCAAGAACCCGGCCCACTGGAGCATCAAGGTCGTGTACCCGGACGGCAAGCTCGTGGAGCACGGCATCAACGCCGACACCGGCGCGCTCTACAAGAGCGAGAACCAGCCGATCGAGCGCTACTTTACCCGCCTCAAGGTCGCGGACTTCCAGAACGCCGGCGTTTCGCTGAAGGACGCCCTGGCCATCGCCGAGAAGAAGGCCGGCGGCGGCAAGGCCTACGAGGCCGAGGTCGAGCGCGACGGCAAGTCGGTCCAGTACGAGATCTCGGTGGCGCTCGCCGACCGCTCGCAGGAGGTGAAGGTCGGCCCCGACGGCAAGGTCGTCGGCGATTGAGGAGGCCTCGCCGTTTGCGGTGGCCTGGCGAGGGAGCCTTCCAGGATCCGTAGCGCTCTCTGGAGGCCTCCTTCGAGGCTCCGCTTCGCTTCGCACCTCAGGATGAGGTCGCGGGTGGGAATGAAGGATCGTTTCCCCCACTCACCTCATCCTGAGGTGCCCCCGTCAGGGGGCCTCGAAGGAGACCTCCGGAACACTCCGCGGTCTCTGGAGACCGCCCCGCGGCACGCTCACGGCGGGATCGCCCAATCGAGCAGGCCCCGGTGGAGCGGGCGCTAGCCCCCCGACCGGAACATTCGCTCCGCGAAGGACGGCAGCCCGTCCTGTCCGTTTCCGGCCACCACCACGAGGCGGCGCACCTCGCCGCGCAGGTAGGCCTGGAGGAAGCGGTCGTACTGGCGAAAGACCACGCAGCCGTTCGAGGCGCCGCTCGGGCCGAGCATGTAGGTGTGCGCGAGAAGCCCGACTCGGCCGTGGACGGCGCCGCTGCCGCCCACCGGGTTGAGGCGGATCGCCCGGACGCCGTGGAACAGCGCCTCGCGCTCGGTGAGGTCGTAGGTGCCGGGCGGCGTCGCGCCCCGCATCTTCACGTGGACGTGGCGCGGGGAATCCTGCGCGATGCCGAGGCCCGAATGGGCCTCCAGGCGCTCGCCGCTCGGCAGCGTCACGGTGCGGGCCGTGATGTCGTAGATCGCGACGCCCCCGCTCGGCGCGACGGGCCCGAGGGAGCGGCGCGTGGGCGACGTCATCGCTTCGTCGGGGGTACCCGCGTAGGCGAGTGCGGTCGGGGCCTCTGCGGCGGGCTTGGTCTCGGTCGACTTGGCTCCGAACACCGTCTCGAAGAACGAGCGCTCGGCTTCCGCGTCCTGCCGCCCCGCGAGCCGGGCCGAGGGCTGGGACGGGCGCCGGGCGAGGCGCAGGGTCTCGGGCCTGACCCGCAACTCGGCCGGGCGGGGCACCGGCAGCGGCACGGCCTGGGCGACGCGGGCGATCTGGTTGGGAGCGGACGCGGCCGGCGGCGCTGCGAGTGCGGCAACCGGCTGGACCGCGGGCACCGCCGCGACGGCGACCGGTGGGCGGGGCGCGGGCCGGATCAGGGTCGGGGCGCCGGCCCCGAGGACGGGCGTCGGGTCGAGCATCCAGGCGTAGACCGCCGCGGGCGCCGCCGGCTGCGCCGGGGCCTCGACCCGGGCCGGCTCGACGCGGACGGGGGCTGCCGGATGCGGCGGGAGCGGGGCGGCGACGCGGTAGAGGGCGATGGCCGCCGGCACGGCGAGGATCGGGAGCACCGCGAGGTGGCTGCGGATCCGGCGGCGCCTCGGCCTGCGGAGCTGGGGGTACGCGTCGGACATGGGGCGACTCGACTCGGGGTACGCGGGCCCCGCGCGGCCGCCGTCCGGCACACCTCGGTGCGCCGGTCCGGCCGGATTGCCCGTGCGGGGAACGATCAACCTTGACTGTCCACCATTGAGCGCCGGTTTGGTTAATCGCCGATAAATCGCGGCGCCCTTCGCGCGTCCCGGGCGACGATTGCTGAGGATGGCGTGCCCCGGACGCAGCAACGTGACTCGCACTCAGGTTGTACGTTGCTAAGCTCCGGCGACCATTCGGAGACGAACCCATGCGTCACGCACTCCCCCTCTGCCTCGCGCTGATCCTCGCCGCGCCCGCCGCCGCCCAGACGCCCTCGACTGCGCCCTCGGCCGCGCCCTCGGCCGGCCAGACCGCCCAGCGGGAGCGCATGAAGAGCTGCAACGCCGACGCGGGCAGCCAGAAGCTCTCCGGGGACGCCCGCAAGACCTTCATGGCCGATTGCCTCTCGGGCAAGGAGGCGTCCCCCGCCAAGGCCCTGACCCCGCAGCAGGCGCGGATGAAGAGCTGCAACGCCGACGCGAGCGCCAAGAGCCTCAAGGGCGCCGAGCGGCGCACCTTCCTGAGCACCTGCCTGAAGGGTTGAGGCGGGCGCGTCGCGCGGGCGCCTTACGGCGGCCACGATGTCCGGCCTAAGCGGTGCCGCAGGGCGCGGATCCGGTCGCGCGGCCCGGCGCGGCGACGCTCGCGCCCGGATGGGCCGCAGGTCCGCTGCCCCTGAGGAGTCTCTGGCATGGTCTCAAGCGGGTACAGGGCGTCGGCGTTCGCGGTGGGCTTCACGGTCATCGCCTGCGTGTCCGGCGGAGCGCAGGCGGCGCAGTGCGGCAGCACGGGCGCGGGCTTCGAGGCGTGGAAGCGCGACTTCGCGGAGGAGGCGCGCGGCCGGGCCAGCGCGGCGAGCCTCGCGGCCCTGATGGGGACGAGCTACTCCACGGCGACGATCTCCGCCGACCGCGGGCAGAAGAGCTTCAAGCTCTCCCTCGACCAGTTCCTGGCCAAGCGCGGCGGCCCCGCCATCGTCTCGCGCGGGCGCGCCCTCAAGCAGCAGAACGCCGCGATGTTTTCCGCGATCGAGCAGCGCTACGGCGTGCCGCCCGGTCCGCTCCTGGCGATCTGGGGCATGGAGACGGGCTTCGGCGCCGTGAAGGGCAACATCAACACCCTCTCGGCGGTGGCGACGCTGGCCTACGATTGCCGGCGCAGCGAGTACTTCACCGACCAGCTCTACGCGGCGCTCACCCTCGTGGACCGCGGCATCCTCAACCCGGGCACCCGCGGCGCGGCGCACGGCGAGGTCGGCCACACCCAGTTCCTGCCCAAGAACGTCCTGACCTACGGGACCGGCGGCAGCCTCGACAACGCCCAGACGGCCCTCGCCTCCACGGCGAACTTCCTGAAGGGCCACGGCTGGCGGGCCGGCGCCGGCTACCAGCCCGGGGAGCCGAACTTCGCGGCAATCCAGGGCTGGAACGCCGCCGGCGTCTACCAGCGCGCCATCGCACTCCTCGGCCAGCGAATCGACGGCGGCCAGTAGCGAGGCTGAGCCGCGCCCGCTTCGATCGAGCGACCGCGCATCGACCACCAATCCCGTCATCCCGGGTCTCGCCGGAGGCGAGAGCCCGGGATCCAGAGCCGCCGACGAGGCATGTCCTGGCGCCCCGGCGGGTCTGGATCCCGGGCTCCGCTGCGCAACCCCGGGATGACGGGGGTTGGTGTCAGAGGCGCGCGAGAAGGCGGCGCGGCGCCCGGGCGAGGGCCGCGGCCCCCGCGACGCCGAGGAGCGCGCAGCCCGCGATTCCTGCGACGAGCAGGTCCCGCTCGCGGCTCGTCCAGAACTCGCTGCGGGTCGTCTTCGTACGGTCGCCGAACCGGCCGTCGATGCCGGGCTCGCCCGCGACCGGCGCGAACAGGTTGCCCTCGCGGGGGGGCATCGGCTCCGCGTCGAGCTGGGCCGACCACATCGCGGCGGCCTTGCGGTCGGCGAGGCCCGGCGCGAGGGCCTGGGCCGCCGCCATCATCAGCGACGTGCGCCCCACCCAGATCTCCCGGCGCGGATGCTCCACCGCGAACAGGATCGCCTCGGCGCAGAGCCGCGGGTCGAACACGGGATCGGGCGCGTTCTGGTTGTGGCCGGTGCGGTTCCGGGCCCAGTCGAACTGGGGCGTGTTCACCGCCGGCAGGTAGACGACGCTCAGGGAGACGTCGACCTTGTCGTGAATCAGCTCGCACCGCAGGGCATCCGTGAAGCCCGAGACGGCGAACTTGGCGGCGCAGTAGGGTGCCTGGAGAGGCGCGGCCCTGATGCCGAGGCCCGACGAGACCTGCACGATGGCGCCGCGGTCGCGCGGCTTCATGTGCCGCAGGGCCGCGAGCGTCCCGAAGACCTGGCTCAGGTAGGTCGTCTCGGTGACGCGGCGGTACTCCTCGGGGCTGATCTTGTCGGCCGGGCTGACCACCGTCGACATGGCGTTGTTGATCCAGGCCCGGATGGGGCCGAGCTCGCGCTCGACCTGCTCGGCGGCGGCCTCCACGGCCGGCGCGTCGGCGACGTCCGCCGCGATGGCGAGCACCGGGCGGCCGTAGGCCGCGAGCGCCTCGCCGGCCGCCTCCAGGCGCTCGGGATCGCGGGCGATGACCGCGACCGACCAGCCGCGCGCGGCGAACAGGTGGGCCGTGGCGAGCCCGATCCCGGCGGTTCCCCCCGTGATCACCGCGACGCGTGCCATGCTTCACCCTCTATCCCGCTGCGCTCCGGCCCAACGGGGGGCGCCCGCATCGGTTGCGGCGGCCCCGCGTGCCCAAACGCCGCGTGGACGGCTCAGGCCCCGCGCTCGCCCCGCGGGGAGGTCAGGCGCAGGCGGAACGGGCGGCCCGCCACCGCGCCGCCGAGGCCGTCCGTGATGCTGATGGGGAAGCAGCGGGCGAGGTCGGCCAGCGCGTTGCCGATGAAGCCCCGCTGCGCGGCCTCGTCCCCGTAGAGCCGCGAGTAGGTGATGCGCGGCTCGCCCTGCAGGCTGCCGTCCCGGCGGATCGAGAACAGCACCGTGACCTCCGACCCGAGGGCGTCGACCGGCACGCGGCTGACCCGCGTGCAGGCGCCGAGCCGCCGCCACAGCTCGGTGAGGGTTGCGGCGGGCTCCTCCTCCCGCCTCGCATCCGTTCCGGCCGGGGTCTGGGTGGGCCCGAGGGCCAGCAGGATCGCGAGGGGGAGACCGAGGCGGCGAATCGACCACATCACCCTGTATGACCGCCCCGGTCCCGGGCCGCCAGGGCCCGGCCGCGCTACTGCGGCTGCGCCTGGCCGGGCTTGTCCTGACCCTGTCCGCCCTGGCTCTTCTTGTTCGCCTGGTGATGTCCGACGGCGCAGCCGGCGGCCGCCCCGGCCTTGCCGTGGCCGGCCATGTGCCCGGCGATGCCGCCGACGGCCGCACCCTTGAGGCAGCCCTTGGCGTCGGCGGGGGCGGCGAGCGCCAGCGTTCCGAGGGCGAGCGTTGCCGCCGCGAGCGTGGTCTTCATGTCGGATCTCCGTGCCGTGATGGGGATCCAACCGGCCATCGCGACCCGGCGTTCCGGGCCGGCGGGCACCGTTGCGGTGCGCCCGCCGCACGCCTGCCGGTCAGGCCGGCTCGCTGACCTTGCCGCGGGCGCGCTTGGGCGCCTTCTTGGCCTCGGCCGGGGCCTTCTCGGCGCCGGGCTCGGCGGCCTTGCGGCGGGTGCGCGCCTTCGGCGCCTCGGCCGGTGCCTCGGCGACCGTCTCGGCGGGGGCGGCCGCCTTCGTCGCCGGCTTGCGGCGCTGCAGGCCGAGGCCGAGGCTGCGGGCGAGCGACGAGCGCTGCTCGGAATAGGAGGCCGCCGTCATCGGATAGTCGGCCGGCAGGCCCCACTTGGCCCGGTAGGCCTCCGGCGTCAGGCCCCGGATGGTCAGGTGGCGGCGCAGCGTCTTGTAGGGCTTGCCGTCCTCGAAGCTGACCAGCGCGTCGTGGCTGATCGACTTCTTGACCTGCGCGGGCGTCGGGCGCTCGACGCCGGAGCCGTTGGCGGCCTGCGCGCGCACGAGACCCGTGAGCGCGCCGTGCACCTGGCCCAGGAGGCCCGGCAGCTCGGCGGCCGGGACCGGATTGTTCGAAACGTAGGCCGATACGATGTCGGCTGCCAACTCAACGTAGTCAGGCTTGGGCTCGTGAGTTGCTTCTTGTTGTGCGTCGTCCATGGCCGGTCCTTATATCTTTTCAGCGATCGCGATCTTTGAGCTTCTTGAGAGAAAATCAAGCAGTGTTGTGCGGTATCGGCCTCAAACGCGGACGATTTCACAAGATTGGCGCGGGTTCCAGCGTGATCGTTGCTCATATCGGCGCTGTCGGACGATGAAGATCTGTCAGTTCTTGCGCGCAATCGAGTTGCCCATGAGGGGTGCCCGACCGCGCCGCTTCGGCAACGCCGGCGTGTGTTTGTGCGGGTTCAGGCCCGCCCGTTCCAGCCGGCAAGGCATCGGCTGCGACCTCGACGCATCGGTTCGGTAACCTTTTCCGATCACAAACTCCGGCGGAGCCGTCAAAAATTGAGCACGAACGGCCCTTCTCCCCTCGGAGTCTGTCGTGTTGCTTCAAAATCTGCCCATTCGCACCAAGCTGATCGCAGCTTTCTGCGTCGTCACCGTCTTCCTGGTCGGGCTCGGCGGCATCGGCCTCGTCAGCACGCAGAAATTGCGTGATCAGGCCCTCGAGATCGAGACGAACTGGCTGCCGAGCGTGCGCAACCTCGGTGCCCTCGACACGCAGAGCGCCCGGCTCAACGGCGTGCTCCTGCGCCACATCCAGGCGACCGATCCGGCGCTCGTCGCGACGATCGAGCGGGACCTGGAGCGCTTCGGCAAGCGCGTCGAGGAGAAGCGGGCGGCCTACGAGGGGCTGATCGCCTCGCCCGAGGAGCGGGCCCTGTACCAAGCCTACCTCGCCGAGTTGCGGAACTTCGAGGTGCAGCGCCAGGCGGTGCTCGACCTCTCCCGCCGCGGCCTGAAGGCCGAGGCCTTCAATCACTACGAGACCAAGGCCATCGGCCCCCGCCGCGCGATGTCGGAGGCGCTGGAGAAGCTCGTCGCCTTCAACGACGCGGGCGCCGCGCAGGCCGAGGCGCAGAGCCGGACGGTGTTCGAGGAGGCGCGGGCCATCGGCCTCGGCGCGATGGTCCTCGGGCTCGTGCTGTCCGTCCTCCTCGCCGCGCTCATCATCCGCGGCGTCTCGCGGGGCATCGCCTCGGTGGTCGCGCCGATGCAGGCGCTCGCCGCCGGCGACCTCACCGCGGAGGTGCCCCACCGCGGCGCGCGCACCGAGATCGGCCAGATCGCCGACGCCGTGCAGGTGTTCAAGGACGGCCTCCTCCGCATGCGGGCGCTGGAGGAGGACACGGCGCTCGCACGCGCCGGCGCCGAGGCGCAGCGCCGGGCCGGGATGCACGAGATGGCCGACCGCTTCGAGCGCGCGGTCGGCGGCATCGTCGGCCTCGTCTCCTCGGCGGCGACCGAGCTCCAGGCCACCGCGCAGGGCATGGCGGGCGCCGCCACCCAGACCGCGAACCAGTCCACCAGCGTCGCAGTCGCGGCCGAGGAGGCCGCCACCAACGTGAACACCGTCGCGGCCGCGGCCGAGCAGCTCGGCGCCTCCGTGCAGGAGATCGGCCGGCAGGTCTCGGGTTCCGCGAGCCTGGCGCAGGGCGCCGTCGACGAGGCCGGCCGCACGGCCGCCTCGATGCGGGAGCTGAGCGCCGCGGTCGCCAAGGTCGGCGACGTCGTCACCTTGATCACCACCATCGCAGGGCAGACGAACCTGCTGGCGCTCAACGCCACCATCGAGGCGGCCCGCGCCGGCGAGGCGGGTCGCGGCTTCGCGGTGGTCGCCTCCGAGGTGAAGGAGCTCGCCAACCAGACGGCGCGGGCGACGGAGGAGATCGTCGGCCAGATCGGGCGCATCCAGGGCACCACCGACCAGGCGGTCTCGACGATCGCCGGCATCACCGGGCGGATCGGCGAGATCAGCCGGGTCGCCACGGCGATCGCCGCCGCGGTGGAGGAGCAAGGCGCGGCCACGCACGAGATCGTCCGCAACGTCGCCCAGGCGGCGGCCGGCACCGGCGCCGTGACGGCCAACATCGCGGGCGTCGCGAGCGCCGCCGAGGAGACGGGCGCCGCGGCGAGCCAGGTGCTCGCCGCCTCCTCCGAGCTGTCGCGGCAATCCGAGCAGATGAGCCGCGAGGTCGACCGGTTCCTCGCCAGCGTTCGGGCCGCGTGATCCGCGGGCGTTAACCCTTCGTTAACGCTTGCCCGGCACTCTGGCCCTGTCGCTACGGCCTCCCCCGGGAGGCCGAACGGCCGGCGCGCTCGGCGGCTACGGTTCCAAACCGAACCGCCCGCGCGCCGGACTTCGTTTCAGACGTGCGCAATCCCGGCGCGCGCGGTGCCGCCCGGTCGGCGCGGCCCATCCTCCTCGTCGACGGGTTCATGGCCGGATCGCTGAACGATCCCGGCCTGCTGACGTTGGTCAGCCACCCGAAACAGGAGGAGACACCCCATGCGAATCACAACGCTCGCGCTCGCCGCCGCCCTGCTGCCGCTGGCCGGCGCCGCCTCGGCGCAGACCGGCACGACCGGTCCGGCGACCGGACGCGACGCGGCACCCGCGGCCACCACCGCTCAGCCCTCGGCCGCCGACACGACCGGGACCGCGCGCGGCACCCCCGGCCGCGAGGGCGGCATGGGCAACATGGGCGGCGGCACCGGCACCAGCTCGAACACCGGCGTCGGCCTCGGCAACCAGGGCGCCAACCAGGGCGCGCGGCAGTAGCGGCACCCGTCGCGGGGCGGCCCGTCGCCGTTCGGGCGAGGGGCCGCCCCGCACCAATTTTTCAGCGGATTACGTCCTCGGCGGTATGGCGCTCCGGTGCGCGCCGCGATTTCCTGGCCGCGTCGGAAACGGCGCAGCAGGATTGTGGCGATGGCAAAGGAAATCGGTCCCGATCGTCCGATATGGCCCCCGGTCCCGGAGAACCCGCGGCCGAACCCCGCGCAGGCCGGGGCGTCGCGACGTCCCTGAGCCGGCCCTCAGGCCTCAGGCTGCAATCAATGATTGCAGATCGGCGACGGGCGCCGCGCCCCCCTCGGGCGGCGTCGCCACGGCCCAGATCGTGCGCGAGAACGCCCGGGCGAGATCATCGCCCCGTGCCAGCTCCGACCACGGCACGGTCGCGACGCGGCTGCACCGCCGATCCGTCGTGTAGGCCGTGAGCCCCAGTACGGTGAGCCGCAACTCGACCGCCGTGCCCGTCTCCCGGCCTACCTGCTGCGCGTAGGTCCAGGCGGCCTCGAGCATCTCCGCCATCGCCTTCTGCGTGAGACCCGTCATCCTCTGCTCCGAAGATTCAACCGACAGTAGAATGTCTAGATCCCCCCGGCGCGTTGCGCAGTCACCGCGCCGCAACAGCCGAGGGCTTCCACGCGAGCCCTCGGCAATGCAGGGTGCGCAATAGGAATGCAGGCTTAAGATGAGGCCGAATACAATCTTCACGGAATCGAATATTGCGTAGCTGCGGATCATGCGCTATGACCGTTTGCGACGGATAAGACATCAGAATTTCCCGTAGAGTCACCGACAAAAAATATCGGTAGTTTCTACGGACATAGAAAATTCAAATCCGTTACTGAGCGAACTTCGGGGAAATTCTGGAGGAGAACTCAGTCATGGCTACGTATTTTCTGTCAAGCAATCCTGTAATCGCCAATTTCACGACGTCCGGTGCGACACTCGACAACTTCATTAATGATGTAGGTCCGGCCTCCGGACTTCTAGTTCTGCAGAGCGGGACCGATACGGTCATCACGAACGGCGTCAACACGGCGACGCTGCAGAACTTCTCGATCGATCAGGTGTCCGTCTCCCGCTTCACGTCGAGCGACGGTTCGAAGCTGCAGGTGGGCGACGGGTCCTCGGCCATCAACGCGAATTCCGCGGATACCTTCACGGGCACGTCGCTCGGCGACTTCTTCCTGGGTCTCGGCGGCAACGACGTGGCCGCCAACATCGTGGGCAACGACGCGCTCTACGGCAACCAGGGCGACGACACCTTCACCAGCGGCGCCAATGCGGGCCAGGCCACCATCTATGGCGGGCAGGGCATCGATACCATCAACTTCAACACCTATACGGGCACGGGCCTGCTCTTCGGCAACATCGGCAACGATGTCTTCACCGGCAGCGGAGCCGTCGGGAACAACACCGTCTTCGGCGGTCAGGACAACGACCAGATCAACTTCAACGGCGCCACCGGCGCGAACCAGCTCTTCGGCAATCTCGGCGAGGACGTGATCGTCGGCGGCAGCGGCGCCGACAGCTCCTTCGGCGGCCAGGGCGCGGACCGGGTCAGCGATACCGGCGGCAACAACTTCCTGTTCGGCAACATCGGCAACGACACCGTGTCGGGCGGCGGCGACAACGACACGATCTACGGCGGACAGGACAACGACCTGCTGTTCGGCTTCAACGGCAACGACTTCGTGTCGGGGGACCTCGGCAACGACACGATCCAGGGCAACATCGGCAGCGACACGCTGACGGGCGGAGCCGGAGCCGACGTATTCAGCACCGATTTCAACCTGCCCGTCGATGCCGGCAACACCTCGGCGACGGCCGACACCATCACGGACTTCGTGACCGGTACCGACAAGCTCAACTTCACCGGCACCGGCAGCGTCTCGACGACCTACACGGAGTTCCAGGGCGGCACGGTCTCCAGCGTCGAGCAGGCGGTGCAGGCCTACGCGGCGAGTGTGCTCCCGCGGACGAAGTACACCTTCATCGCCGGCGCGACGGACGGCTACCTGATCATCGACAAGAACACCGCCGACGCCGCTGCCGATGGCGTGCTCGTCCTGAAGGGCGGCGCGAGCCAGGACTTCCTGACGGCCTCCGACATCACGACGGTGTCCTGAAGGCGCTCCGGGCGATGCCGTCCGCGCATCGCCCGGAACCCATCCGTCCGCGCATCGTCCGATAACCATCCCGGCGCATTCCACGGGATGGCGCCGCTGGAGTGGCTGACGGTCCATGGGGGATTCGAGATGATCAGACCTTAAGCTGAGCGATGTTTATCAGGCATAGGCACTTATTGACGACTTCAATATCTTTATCCTTAGTCTTCACGACTGCCGGTCTCGGCATCGGAACGATTTAACCGACTGCTTGACTCTCGGCTGCCGCATATACAACCTGTCGTTGAATATGGTCGGCTCAACGGTAGGTCATGGTCGCGTCCAGCCCCCAAACCTTCGGGACGCGCCTCGCCGATGCGCGGGGCATGCCGGAGGGGTTCGACGCGCTCAGGATCGTCCTGGCGCTGATGATCGCCTACTGGCACGCCGGCGGCATCCTGGGGGCCCATGGCGGGCAGGCCATCGACGCCCTGCTGCAGCCCGTGGCGCCAATCGTCCAGGACGGCTTCCGGACGCCGCTCCGGGCGGTCGTGGCGGCCTGCGTGCCGATGTTCTTCGCGCTGAGCGGCTTCCTGGTGGCGGCCTCCGCCGAGCGGAACTCCGTGCGGATCTTCCTGTCGCTGCGCGTCATCCGGATCCTGCCGGCCCTGATGGTCGAGGTCTGCATCTCGGCCCTCGTCATCGGCCCGCTGCTGACGACCTACGACCTCGGCCGCTACGTCTCCGATCCGCTGTTCGCCGCCTACTTCGCCAACATCCTCGGTCAGGTGCAGCTGTTTCTGCCGGGCCTGTTCGAGGGCAACCCGGTCCCGCGCATCGTCAACGCGAACCTCTGGACGCTGCCGGCGGAATTCTACTGCTACATTGCGCTCACCGCGATCATGATGCTGCGGCTGTTCCCCAACACGGCCTTCCTGGCCGCGGCCTTCGCGGCGAGCACGGTCGCGCTGCTGGTGGCCAACCTCTGGTACGGGCAGAGCGTGCTCAACGAGGAGCAGTTCCGCATCCTGCCCCTGGTCTACATCTTCCTGTGCGGCTGCATCGCCTACAAGCTGCGGCACCGGCTGCGGGCGAGCGTGCCGCTGCTGTGCCTCGCCCTGGCGGCGTCCTTCCTCACCCTGTGGGCGCGCAAGTTCGTGATGCTGTCACCGCTGCCGCTGACCTACGCGACGGTCTACCTCGGCACCATGCGGTTCCGGCTGCCGGCGTTCCTGCGCCGGAACGACTACTCCTACGGCGTCTACCTCTACGGCTTCCCGATCAGCCAGTGCGTGGCCGCCACCGCCCCCTGGCTCACCGGGTACCGGTTCCTCGGCCGCATGGTCTGCCTCGCGCTCACGATCGCCTTCGCGGCCCTCTCGTGGCACCTCGTCGAGAAGCGCTGCCTCCGGCTGAAGGCGCGCATCAAGGCGATGCCCGCGGCACAGCGCGTCGCGCTCGCCGCCGACCCGACCGCGCCGTCGTCACGGTGAGGCCCCGGGCCTGCGCCCATCAGGCGGCTCTCAGGGCTGGTTTGCGACCCAGCGCAGAAATAGCGGAGAGGCTCGCTTGGATGGCTGTGAAGAATGTAGGGGCTGCTGCGCCCGCGCGAGGACCGTAAGGGTCAGCTTGCGATCACGGGCGTGCGGCACGCTAGAAGGCGGCTGCAAGTAGAGCACCCGCCACCGCGACGCCTGAGCGGTCGCCCTCGAAACCAGACAACGGCTAGCGTGGCGGCCGAACTCAGCCCGTCGCCCCCCGGCAAGCTGCCCTGCCGCGAGCTTGTAGGGGCGGTTATGGTCCCCCGACGGCCTTTGCTGCTTGGGATGCCGTGCCGAAATAGGCCTGCAGCTTCGGCGCCAGGGTAACGAGAGCGCCAACGGCCGTAAGTGCCGTGAGGATCACGCCGACAGCCCACCCCTTGGTAGGCAGATGGCTCACACGTTCCTCTAGCTTGATGGAGCGGTCGCGGACATCACGGATGTCCGCTTTCAACGCGGCTACATCCGTTCGCACGACCTCCATCCAGGTCTCAAGTTTGGCAATCCGCTCCATGTCAGGAGGTGTGCCACCGCCTGTGGGCGGCGGCAAGCGGGTGTTTGAGCCGTCGCCTGATCCCTCGCTCGGCACGAGGCGGAGGTGCAAGCGGCTCATTCCGGCTTCCTCCCCTTAGCAGCGAGCCACTTACGCAACGGTTCCATACTGAAATCATGGATATGTCCGCAGTTTAGGCACGTGCCGCGCATTACATCTCTGCCGCCGAGACCATACTCTCCAAAATTTATGAACGCGGTTTGAGGGTAACCGCTTGATTCACCGCCCACATCAAGGCTGATTTCCTGTCCCTTGCAGACGGTGCAGGACCAGTCCGACGCTCGCTCTTCGAGAAACTCGGCCGCCTCTTCGAATGTGGGCCAAATGCGCTTGGGCCGGCCTGCCGGAGGGGTGAATTCCATCAGCGCGGCTCACCAATGGGTAGGCCGTCTCGTGCAGATGCCTGAAGCGATGCCATCGTGCGATTCGATCCCTCCGCTCCTTGAACAGTGAAACCGATCGGAGATGGCAGGGGAAGTCTGACGATCGCACGGCCGTCGCTACGCGCGGCGTCCGGCCTTCCGCGCATCCTCCGTGCAGAACCAATGCAGGCTGGTTATCAGGCCGCAACGGCGGATCGTGGCAGGGCGGTATTTCGGTCTGGCCGGGTGATCGCACCCCACCAAGAAAACCTCGTTAGACATTCACACGAATGAATGTGGGCGCGCGGGCGGCATGTTTGCCCCCGAACTAAGACACCCTGAGAACGACGAAGGCCGCCCGAAAGCGGCCTACCGTAACGTTTCATCGGGCTGAAAATTAATGGTCGGAGCGAGAGGATTCGAACCTCCGACCCCTAGTCCCCCAGACTAGTGCGCTAACCGGGCTGCGCTACGCTCCGACGCCCCGACGGGCAGGCGCGTCTTAGCTTTCCGGCGGGGGGCACGCAACCCCTTCCTGGGCCTTCTCGTCGGCCGCCGAGACGCCGATCGGGTAGCCGGCGGGCCGGCGCCGCGCTACCGCTGCCCGGCCACGCCGCGCAAGCTCCGGGGACCATGACCCAGCGACCGATCGCCTTCGACCTGACGCGCCTCGTCACCCGCCTGCGCCACGCGAGCCCCACCGGGATCGACCGAGTGGACCTCGCCTACGCGCGCCACGTCCTGGCGGGGGAGGGGCCGCGCTTCGGCCTGGTCTCGACGGCGTTCGGGCCGCGGGTGATCGACCGCGCCGCGGCCGCCGGCATCGCCGAGGCCGTAGCGGCGGGCTGGGTCGAGGACCGCTCGGCCGAGGCGGATCCCGTTTATGCCCGCCTCGCCGCCCGCCTCGGCGCCGGCGACGCGGGCGGGCCGGCGCCTGCACCCGGCGGAGCGGCGGGCGCCGATGCGCGCCGGCGCCGCCGGATCCAGGCCGAGACCTACGCGCGGCTGGTGCTGGCGCCGGGCCCGCGGGTTCTGCCAGAGGGCACCACCTACCTGCACACCTCGCACCTGCGCCTGGAGCGGCCGGAGCGGTTCGACTGGCTCTACGACCGGCGGGACATCCGTCCGGTCTTCTTCATCCACGACCTCATCCCCCTCACGCACCCGGAATACGGACGGCCGGGCGAGGCGGAGCGGCACGCGACGCGGCTCGGCACCGTGGCGCGCCACGCCGCCCGCCTCCTCGTCAATTCCGGGCCGGTGGGGGCCGAGACACTGGCGCACCTCGAAGGGCTCGGCTACCCGGCCCGGCCGGTGACGGTCGCGCATCTCGGCGTCGAGCCGGTCTTCGCGCGCGGGGGCCCGCGCCTCGCGCCCGACCGGCCGACCTTCGTGGTCTGCGGCACCATCGAGCCGCGCAAGAACCACCTCATGCTTCTCCACCTCTGGCGGGCGCTGGCGCAGCGCCTCGGGCCCGCCACGCCGCGCCTGGTGCTCGTCGGGCGGCGCGGCTGGGAGGCGGAGAACATCGTGGACATGCTCGAGCGCTGCGCGGCGATCCGCGAGCCCGTGGTCGAGGTCTCGGGCCTGTCCTCGCACGGCCTCGCGGCGCTCCTGCGCGGCGCCACGGCGCTGCTGATGCCGTCCTTCACCGAAGGCTACGGCCTGCCCGTCGTGGAGGCGGCGGCCTGCGGCCTGCCGGTGATCGCCTCGGACATCCCCGTCCACCGGGAGATCGGGGGTGCCTTCGCGACCTTCCTCGACCCCCTCGACGGGGCGGGCTGGCTCCGGACGATCGAGGCGTTCGGCCAACCCGGCTCCCCCGAGCGCGCGCGCGCGGTCGAGCGGCTCGCCGGCTACACGCCGCCGGCCTGGGCCGACCATTTCGTCGCGGTGGACGCCGCGCTCGCGGGCGAAGCCTGAATCCCACGGTTGCACGAGCGCCGGCTGACGAATAAGAAAAACCGTCAGCCGGCAGAGCGCCGAATCCTGGATGACGCGCGCCTGTCGCGTTCCGCCCCCATTCGCCTGTATGGGTTTCGGAGGGCCGCCCGGAGCACGGCTCCGGGGCGCCGCTCCGGGAACCGACCCGCGCCGCGGCCGTCCGCCAGAGAGGTGCCCGCATGAAGATCGTCGACCTCGACCGCGAGGACCTGAAGCGTGGCCTGGCCGAGGATTCGATCCTCGTGATCGACGTGCGCGAGCCGCACGAGTTCGAGGCCGGCCACATCCCCGGCGCCGTCACGCACCCGCTCTCGGCCTTCGACACGGACGCGCTCGGCGCCCTCCTGGCGCAGGACAAGCGCCGCCCGGTCTTCTCCTGCGCCTCCGGCGTGCGCTCGGTCCACGCCCTCGCGGCGGCCCAGAATGCCGGCCTGCCGATCGAGGCGCATTACCGCGGCGGCTTCAAGGACTGGTATGCGGCCGGTGAGACGGTCGCCTGAGGCCCCAGCGCTCCGCTCCGTCGCGCGCGGCCAGCGCGCCGGGGCCACGTTCGACCCGCGCATCCCGCGTTCGGCCGGGCTCGCCCGGCGAGACGCTTTGTGCGCCATCGCACCACCCGTCGCGCGCCGAGGGACTACGGCGCGAGACGCAAGGGAACCCAACATGCGCACGCGCCGGCTTGTCAGCCTCCTGCTTCCACTGAGCCTCGCGCTCGCCGGCCCGGCCCACGCCCAGGCGCCCGGCGGCCCGCCCCCCACCGTCACGGTCGCCAAGCCGGTCGTGAAGGACATCGTCGAGCGCGACGCCTACACGGGCCGCTTCGACCCGATCGAGTTCGTGGAGGTGCGCGCCCGCGTCACCGGCTACCTCGAGAAGATCGCCTTCCAGGACGGCGCCACGGTGAAGAAGGGCGACGTGCTCTTCATCATCGACCGGCGGCCCTACAAGGCGGCCCTCGACCAGGCCCAGGCGACGCTGACCTCCGCCAAGGCCCGGCTCAACTTCAGCCAGACCGATCTCGACCGCGCCCAGACGCTGAGCCGCTCGGGCAACATCTCGGAGCAGGTCACCGACCAGCGCCGGCAGGCCTCGCAGACCGCGCAGGCCGACGTCGACAGCGCCGAGGCGCAGGTCCGGCAGGCGCAGCTCAACTACGACTTCACCGAGGTGAAGTCGCCGATCAACGGGCGCATCAGCCGCCGCCTCGTCACCGAGGGCAACATCGTCATCACCGACCAGACGATGCTGACGACCATCGTCTCGCTCGATCCGATCTACTTCGGCTTCACCGTCGACGAGCGGTCCTTCCTCAAGTACCAGGGCAGCCTCGGCATCGGCATGGGCCAGACCCAGGCCGGCAAGGGCGTGCCGATCCTGATCGCACTCACCGGCGAGGAGAAGCCGACCCGCAAGGGCACCCTCGACTTCGTGGACAACCGGGTCGACAACGCCACCGGCACGGTGCTCCTGCGCGCCACCGTCGAGAACCCGGACGGCTTCATCAAGCCCGGCCTGTTCGGCATCGTGTCCTTGCCGGCGACGAAGCCGTTCCAGGGCATCCTGATCCCCGACGACGCGGTCTCGGCCAACCAAGACAAGCGCATCGTCTACGTGCTGGGCGAGGGCGACACGGTCTCCGCCCGCGAGGTCAAGCTCGGACCGAAGGTGGACGGCTACCGGGTGATCCGCGAAGGTCTGAAGGGCGACGAGACGCTGGTGATCAACGGGCTGTCCCGCATCAGGCCGGGCGCGAAGGTCACCCCCGAGACCAAGACCCTGCCGCCGACCCGCAGCTAGGGCCGCAACCCCGGGCCGTGGGGGCGCGGCCCGAACCGAATGGACCGTCGCGCCCGCCCGGGCGCCGCGCCGATGCCGACGCGAGGCCGCCGGAGCGCCAGTGAGCGCCGAGGCGGCGAGAGGTTTGACCGATGCGTTTTGCCCACTTCTTCGTCGACCGGCCGATCTTCGCCTCGGTCACGTCGATCATCTTCCTGCTCCTCGGCTTCGTCGCCTACGAGTCGCTGCCGGTCTCGCAATATCCCGAGATCGTGCCGCCGACCGTGACGGTGCGCGCCTCGTTCCCGGGCGCCAACGCCGAGACGGTGGCGGCCACCATCGCGACGCCGATCGAGCAGGAGGTGAACGGCGTCGACAACATGCTCTACATGACGTCGCTCTCCACGAACGACGGCAACATGCTGCTGACCGTCACCTTCAAGGTCGGCACCAACCTCGATATCGCGAACGTCCTCGTGCAGAACCGCCTGTCGGTGGCCCAGCCGCGCCTGCCGCCGGACGTGCGCAACCTCGGCGTCACGGTCCGCAAGGCCTCGCCCGACCTGATGATCGTCGTGCACCTCCTGTCGCCCAACAGGACCTACGACCAGAACTACCTCGCGAACTACATCTACCTGAACATCCGTGACGAGATGCTCCGCCTCGAGGGCGTGGGCGACATCACCATCTTCGGCGGCAACGAGTACGCCGAGCGCATCTGGCTCGATCCGAACAAGCTCGCCGCCTACGGGCTGACCACCACCGACATCACCAACGCGCTGCAGGAGCAGAACGTGCAGGTGGCGGCGGGCGCCCTCGGCGCCCCACCGGCACCCTCGTCGAACGCGTTCCAGCTCGTCGTCCAGTCGCAGGGCCGCTTCCAGACGCCCGAGGAGTTCGCCGAGGTCATCGTCAAGGCCTCCGACGGGCGCCTCGTGCGCATCAAGGACGTGGCCCGCGTCGAGATGGGCCAGAAGGACTACACGACGAACTCGTTCCTCAACGACACGCCCGCCATCGGCATCGGCGCCTTCCAGCGCCCGGGCACCAACGCGCTGGACGCGGCGGCCTCCGTGCGCGCCACCATGGAGCGGTTGAAGAAGAACTTCCCGCCGGACGTCGAGTACCGCATCGCCTACAACCCGACCGAGTTCATCGAGGAATCGATCCACGAGGTCTACAAGACGCTCTTCGAGGCGGTCGTCCTCGTCGTCGTCGTGGTGCTCGTCTTCCTGCAGAGCTGGCGCACCGCGCTGATCCCGGTGATCGCGATCCCGGTCTCGCTCGTCGGCACCTTCGCGGCGATGTCCGCCTTCGGGTTCTCCCTCAACAACCTGACGCTGTTCGGCCTCGTGCTGGCGATCGGCATCGTGGTCGACGACGCGATCGTCGTGGTGGAGAACGTCGAGCGCAACATGGAGGCGGGCCTCTCGCCCGGCGACGCGGCGCACAAGACCATGGACGAGGTCGGCGGTGCCGTGGTGGCCATCGCCCTCGTGCTCTCGGCGGTGTTCATCCCCACCGCCTTCATCCCCGGCATCTCGGGGCAGTTCTACAAGCAGTTCGCGCTGACCATTGCGGCCTCGACCATCATCTCGATGTTCAACTCGCTGACGCTGTCGCCGGCGCTCTGCAAGCTGCTCCTGAAGCCCCACCACGCCCGCAAGGAGCCGAAGTTCTTCCTCACGCGCTTCGTCGCGTGGCTCGCGCGGATGTTCAACAAGGGCTTCGATGCCCTGTCGCACGGCTACGCCCGGGTCATCGGGCTGCTCACGGGCTACACGGTCTCGCTGCTGGCGATGTTCCTCCTCTACGCGGGCATCATCGCGGGCACGCTCCACCTCGCCCAGACGACGCCCACGGGCTTCATCCCGGACCAGGACCAGGGCTACCTGATCGGCGTCGTGCAGCTGCCCGCGGGCGCCTCGCTCACCCGCACCACCGAGACGGTGAACCGCGCGGCGGCCGAGGCCCGCAAGATCCCGGGCGTGACGAACACCGTGATCATCGCGGGCTTCGACGGCGCGACCTTCACGAACACCACGAACAGCGGCGTCATGTTCATCACCCTCGCTGGCGCCAAGGAGCGGGCCGCCCAGGGCCGCTCCGCTGCGGTGATCACTGGCGAGGTGCTGAAGGCGACGGCCAACATCCAGGAGGCGCGGGTCATCGTGATCCCGCCGCCCCCGGTGCGCGGCCTCGGCAACGGCGGTGGCTTCAAGATGCAGATCGAGAGCCGCCAGTCCTCGTCGATCGGGCCGCTCCTCGCCGCCACCGGCGAGGTCCTGGGCAAGGCCAACCAGAGCAAGGAGGTGCAGCGGGTCTTCACGACCTTCGGCAACGACACGCCGCAGCTCTACCTCGACATCGACCGGACCGTGGCGCGGATGCTCAACGTGCCGCTCTCGAACGTGTTCGCCACCGTGCAGGCCAACCTCGGCGGCGCCTACGTGAACGACTTCAACACGCTGGGGCGCATCTACCAGGTGCGCGTGCAGGCCGACGCGCCCTACCGCCTCTCGCGGCAGGACATCGAGCAGCTGAAGGTCCGCTCCTCCACCGGCGCCCTCGTGCCGATGGGGACGCTCGCGCAGATCCGGGAGATCACCGGGCCGCAGATCGTCCAGCGCTTCAACCTGTTCTACTCGGTGCCCGTCCAGGGCGTGGCCCAGCCCGGCATCTCGACGGGCCAGGCGCTCGACGCCATGGAGGCGATCGCGCAGTCCTCGCTGCCCGAGGGCTACGCCTACGACTGGACCGAGATCGCTTTCCAGCAGAAGGCGACGGGCAACACCGCGATCTACGTGTTCGGCCTCGGCGTGCTGCTCGTCTTCCTGGTGCTCGCCGCGCAGTACGAGTCCTGGACGCTGCCGCTCGCGATCCTTCTCGTGGTGCCGACCGGCGTGCTGGCGGCCCTGTTCGGGGTGCAACTCAGGGGTCAGGACAACAACATCCTGACCCAGATCGGACTGATCGTGCTGATCGGCCTCGCGGCCAAGAACGCGATCCTGATCGTGGAGTTCGCCCACGACATCGAGCAGTCGGAGAACAAGGGGCCGGTCCAGGCCGCCATCGACGCCTGCCGCCTGCGCCTTCGCCCGATCCTCATGACGGCCTTCGCCTTCATCCTCGGCGTGCTGCCCCTCGTGGTCGCCACGGGGCCGGGCGCCGAGATGCGCCAGGCGCTGGGGACCGCGGTGTTCTTCGGGATGATCGGCGCGACGGTGTTCGGCCTGTTCCTGACGCCAGTCTTCTACGTGGCGATCCGCAACATCGCGATCTGGGTCCAGCGCAAGCGGGGCAAGGATCCGAAGCAGCCGACGCCCGGGCCGCACGACGTCGCCCACGGCGAACCGGCGCACTGAACGCCGGCCTCCGACCCTTGCGGGCCCGCTCATCCGAGCGGGCCCGTTTCGTTTGGCGCACCGCCCTGCTAGGGAGCAGGCCCCTTCGCGAGGTCAGACGACGCCCGTGCCCGGATATCTCCCCTTCGCGGGGGCGCTGCAGCTCCCGGCCTACACCTGCGACAATTGCGGATTCTGGCAGCGCCACTTCGACCGGCCGCCGCAATGCCCGATGTGCCTCGACGCCCGGCACGTCGTGCCCCAGGACGGCTGGCGGTTCTGGACCGCCCGGGAGGCGCAGGAGCGCTTCCCCTGCCACTGGCAGGAGCTGGAGCCCGGGGTCTGGCGCTTCTGGAACGAGCCGGTCTCGGGGATCGGGCCGAGCGCCTACCTGGTCCGCACGGAGGCCGGCAACATGGGCTTCGAGGGCTGCCCGGTCTTCAGCGAGGCCGCCCTCGATCACATCGCCGCGCTCGGCGGCATGCAGGTGCTCTCGGCCTCGCACCCCCATTCCTACGGGGCGCTGGTGCAGCTCCAGGACCGGTTCGACCCGGAGCTCTGCCTGCCGGCCGCCGACTTCACCTGGAGCGCGGCGCTCCAGGTCTCCTGGCCCTACGACGACTTCCTGGAGCCGCTGCCCGGGCTGGAGCTGCACCGCACCGCCGGGCACTTCGACGGGCACGCCGTGCTGTTCGACCGGGCGCGCAAGATCCTGTTCTGCGGCGACGCCCTCAAGTTCGAGCTCGACCCCGAGGATTTCCGCCGCGCGGTGACGATCTCGGCCCACAAGGCCTTCGTGCGCGGCGTGCCGCTCACCACCAACGAGCTGCGGCGCTACCGGGACGTCTTCGCGCAGCTCGACTTCCGCCAGACCTGGACGCCCTTCGAGCCGGCCGCGAATTGCGGCCGGTCCGAGGTGCTGGCGCTGATCGACGGGATGCTGGCGACGCGCCCGCACGCGGCGCCCGTCCCCCTCGACCAGCTCAAGGGGGCGTCGACCTCCCGCTAGCGCTTCGTGTTGGAGGCGGTCTGGCCGAACATCACCTTCTTGGCGTCCTCGCTCATGGTCTTGCCGTGGTCCGGGTTGACCTCGGGCGCCCGGGCGTAGGCGGCCTTCGTGCCCGGCCGCTCGGCGATGGCCGTGAACCAGCGCTTCAGGTTCGGATGGTCGTCGAGGGACTGGCCCTGCTTCTCCCAGGGGACGATCCAGGGATAGGCCGCCATGTCGGCGATGCCGTACTCGGCGCCCGCCACGAAGGGCCGGTCGGCGAGCCGCCGGTCGAGCACCCCGTAGAGGCGGTTCGTCTCGTTGACGTAGCGGTCGATCGCGTAGGGGATCTTCTCGGGCGCGTACTGCGAGAAGTGGTGGTTCTGGCCGAGCATCGGCCCGAGGCCGCCCATCTGCCAGAACAGCCATTGCAGGGCCTCGGCCCGGCCGCGGAGGTCGGCGGGGATGAACCGGCCGGTCTTCTCGGCGAGGTAGAGGAGGATCGCGCCCGATTCGAACAGCGAGACCGGGGCGCCGCCGTCGGCCGGCGCGTGGTCGACGATCGCCGGCATCCGGTTGTTCGGGGCGATCTTCAGGAAGTCGGGGTTGAACTGCTCGCCCTTGCCGATGTTCACCGGCTTGATGGTGTAGGGCAGCCCGGCTTCTTCGAGGAACAGGGTCACCTTGTGCCCGTTCGGCGTCGGCCAGTAGTGGAGATCGATCATGCTTCGTCCTCGTCGCGTGCCCGCTCGCCGCGGCAGGTGGGCCGCCGCGGGGCCCGGGTCAAGGCGCGCCGGGCCGCCGAAGCAACGGCCCGCGGTCAGCCGTCGCCTTGCACCGTCCCGGCCGAGAAGCTAGACGCAGGGAGGGCCGTTCGGCCTGTCGGGGTGTAGCGCAGTCTGGTAGCGCACCTGGTTTGGGACCAGGGGGTCGTAGGTTCGAATCCTATCGCCCCGACCATGCTTGTCCGTGTGCCTTGTGAGCCTTGGAACGGTGATGTCGAGCGCCCGCATCTATCAGCCCGCGAAGGATGCCTCGCAGTCCGGGCTCGCCCGCACCAAGCAATGGCTCCTGGAGTTCGACCGCACGAGCCCCCGCGAGACCGATCCGCTGATGGGCTGGACCGGCTCCTCCGACATGCTGCAGCAGGTCCGCCTGGAGTTCGACACCCGCGAGGAGGCGATCGCCTACGCCCAGCGGGCCGGCATCGCCTACCGGGTCGAGGAGCCGCAGAAGCCGGTGATCCGCAAGGGCCTGTCCTACTCGGACAATTTCAAGTTCAACCGCACGGCGCCCTGGACGCATTGACCGCGGCTGAGAGCCGCCCCGGGACCGCGGCTCAGCCGCCCCTGCGGTCCCGCCAGGCGGCGTAGGGCTCGGCCTCGCCGTCGGGGCGCAGGTGCGACAGGCGCATCGGCTGCTCGTCGAGGGGCCGGCACAGCTCGGCGTAGATCCCCGCCGAGAGCAGCCCGAACCCTTCCGCCTCCTGCGCCGAGTAGGCGAAGTAGCCCTCGCGGATGCCCGCGAGCCGCATCGCCGCGTGGCACATCGGGCAGGGCTGGCCGCTCGCGTACATCACGCAGCCGTCGAGCTTCGGCGTGCCAAGGCTGCGGCTCACCGCCCGCAGCGCCACCATCTCGGCGTGGTCGGTCGGGTCGTTGGTGGCGTGGATCGTGTTCACCGACCGCGCCAGGACCGCCCCGTCGCGGACGATCACCGCCCCGTACGGGCGGCCCCCGGCGGCCACGTTGTCGCAAGCGAGGGCGACGGCCTCGGCGATGTGCTGGGCGTGGTCGATCATGGTTTCCTCCTCTCGTGGCGCATCAGAACGCGTAGCGCACCGTGCAGTAGGGCATGGTCTCGGCGAGCAGGCCCTTGAAGCGGGCGATCCAGCGGCCCTTCCAACCGGCGCGGTAGCGCAGGTTGTCGCCGCCGCCCTCCGAGCGCTTGGCCTCCTGGATGTCCGGCCGCCAGAGCAGATCCTCGGCCCGCGGGTGCCAGCCGAGATTGACCTCGTGGAGCGCGGCGTTGTGGGTCAGCAGGATGACCTCGCACTTGAGCTGCGCGCGGGCCGCGGCCGAGATCGTGCCGTCGATCTCGGAGAACAGCGCGCGCCAGTCCGCCTCCCAGCCCTCGTAGAGGATCACCGGCGAGAAGTTCACGTGCACCTCGTAGCCCGCGGCCACGAACGCGTCGATCGCCGCGATGCGCTCCGGGATCGGGCTGGTGCGCACGTCGACGACCCGGGCGATGCGCGCCGGCATCAGCGAGAAGCGGATGCGCGTGCGCCCCTGCGGCTCGTAGGCGAGGAGGTCGGGATTCACCGCCTTGGTGGCGAAGGAGGCCTTGGCGTTCGGGATCTCGCGGAACAGGGCCACGAGATCGCGCACGTTGTCGCTCAAGGTCGCGTCGACCGAGAGGTCGCCGTTCTCGCCGATGTCGTAGACCCAGGCCGCCGGATCGATCAGGTCTGGCTCCGGCAGCGGCCCCTGCCGCGCGGCGTGCCGGCGGATCGCGGCGGCGATGCCCTCGACGTTGGCAAACAGGGTGATCGGGTTCGCGTAGCCCTTGCGGCGGGGCACGTAGCAGTAGGCGCAGGCCATCGCGCAGCCGTTCGAGGTCGAGGGGGCGATGAAGTGCGCGCTGCGCCCGTTCGGCCGCATGGCGAGCCCCTTCTTGACGCCGAGCACCAGCGTCGACCGCTTGATCCGCAGCCAGTCCTCCACCGAGCCGGCATTGCCGTGGAGCGCCGGGATGTTCCAGTGCGAGGGCACGAGGATCCGCTCGGCCTCGGGGAAGCGGTCCAGGATCTCGCGGCCGCGCGCGAACTCCGCCGCGGCGGCCTCGTGGTAGATGGTGCGGATATCGAGAAGGTCGGTGCTGCGCGTCATGTCCTGTCCGGGCGGCCCTGCGCGGGCCGCTCGGCGCGATATGGCGCGCGCCTCACAGCCGGGCGAGGAGCTCCGCCTTCTTGTCCGAGAATTCCCGCTCGGTGAGCACGCCCTTGCGGTGCAGCTCGGCGAGGCGCTCGATCGTCGCGAGGACGTCGTCGCTGCGCCCCCCGGCCGGCGCGGCGGGCTCGGGCGCGGGCGCGCGGATCGGCTCCGCGGGCGCGTGCCGGGCGCCCGCCACATGGCCCGATGCCTCCCCGCCGGACGCCTCCCCGCCCGCGATCCGCCGCAGCCGCGTGAGATCGACCGCGCCGAGGCTGCTCGTGAAGCTGAACGCCCCGTTCGACTGCGCGGCGCCGGAGATATGGTGCTCGCCGGTGTCGTAGAGCGTGACGCCCTCGGGCGTCTCCACGGCGAGCCGCCGCTCGGCCGGGAAGTAGGCGTAGCGCAGGCCGTTCTGCGAACCCTCGGTCGAGGGCCGCCCGAGGCCCGCCGGCCACCAGTGCGCGGCGCCGCGCGCGCCCGCGCTGCGGGGTGCGTCCCAGCCCCCCGGCGGGAGCGCCTCGGCGAGTTCCGCGCAGAGCGCCGCGACCTTGGCCTTCAGGCCGTCGTCGAACATCCGCCCGACCATCACCATGCCGCCCAAGAACCATTGTCCCAGGCCGCCGAGATCCGGGTGGTCGAACTGCGCCATCGTGCCGTTGCCGGCCTCGAGTGCCCGCATCAGGTGCCGCACCGCCTCGATGCTGACGCCGTGCCGGTCGGCCACGCTCTGCAAGCCGGAGGCGTGGTCGGGTCCCTCGTCCGTCATCCGCCGTCTCCCACGGGCCTGCTTGCGCCCTGGGGATACTATGGGCTCTGCGCGGGCCCGGCGGAAGCGTCCTCGACGCCGGGACCCGCCGCTTGTAGGCAGGCGGGATGCCGAACAGCGTCTCGCCCCCATGATCCCCGGCCTCGGCCGCCTGCTGGGCGCCCGGCCCGTCGCGGCGGAGCCGGCGGCCGAGCCCCTGCGCCGGCCGGGCGAGCGCGCCCGGGCCGTCCTGCACGAGAGCATCGGGCAGAAGGTGCTGCACGCCTGGCTGCAGAACCGCTACCAGACCCTGCTGCCGCTGACCCTCAATCTCCGCTCGCTCGCCGTCGAGGAGCGGGCCCTGGTGGTGCGGGTCGTCGCCCGCGCCATCGCCGCGGGCCGGCGCCGCGACCTCCATCTCGCCGAGGCGGCGCTCGTGCGCATCGGCGCGGGCGAGCGCGAGCGGCGCATGCTGCGCGACGCCCTGGAGGCCGGCGAGGGCGCCGAGCTGTTCGAGGCCGTGCAGGCGGCGGGGCTCGCGACGCTCGCCTACGGCTCCGCCCTCCTGGCGATCGACCAGCGCGACCGCGTGAACCAGCTCTACCTCGCCTACCTCGCCGCCCGCCTCGCCCTGTCGGAGGACGCGGTGGCGAGCCTGCACCGGCGCTATCGGGCCTGACCGGATGCTGCCCTGGATCCACCTCGACAGCGCGGAGATCCCCGGGGGCGAGGGCACCCTGCGGCTCCTGCGTCGCGGCACCGAGTTCTCCATCCAGCTCGGCCACAACGAGCTGATGAACAGCCGGGTCAAGGGCTCGGAGGAGGCGCTGGCCGCGCTCGCCTGCGCGCGCCTCGCCGGCCGCCCGCGGCCCCGCCTGCTGGTCGGCGGCCTCGGCATGGGCTTCACCCTGCGCGCCGCCCTCGCCGGGCTGCCGCCGGAGGCGCGGGTGACAGTCGCCGAGCTCGTCCCGGCCGTCGTCGCCTGGGCGCGCGGGCCGCTGACTGAACTCTTCGCCGGGTGCCTCGACGATCCGCGCGTCGAGATCCGCGAGGCGGACGTCGCCGGGCTGATCCGGTCCGGCGCGGGCGCCTACGACGCCATCCTGCTCGATGTCGACAACGGGCCGGACGGCCTGACCCGCGCCGCCAACGACCGCCTCTACGACGCGGCCGGGCTCGGGGCCGCGCGGGCCGCTTTGCGGCCGGGCGGCACCCTCGCGGTGTGGTCGGCCCATCCGGACGATGCCTTCACCCGGCGCCTGCGCCAGGCGGGCTTCCAGGTGGAGGAGGCGAGCCCCCGGGCCGGCGGCCGGCGCGGGGCCCGCCACCGCATCTGGCTCGCCCGGCGCTGAGCGCTCAGGCCTCCTCGGTCATCGCCCGCAGCGAGGTCTGCAGGGCGTCGCTGCCGAGGAGCAGGCTGCGCGAGAGGTCCGCCAGGGTGATCCAGCCCGTCACCGTCCCGCCCGCGTCCCGCACCGGCATGCGGCGGATGTGGTGGGCCGCCATCAGGTCCATCGCCGCCCGCACGGTATCACCCTCGCTGCAGGCGATGACGGGCCGCGACAGCACGGCCCCGACCGTCGTCGCGTTCGGGTCGAGCCCCGCCGCGACCACGCGGTAGAGGAGGTCGCGGTCGGTGACCACGCCCTCGAGGGCCGTCGCGCTGCCGACCGGCAGGGCGCCGACGTCGAGTTCGCCCATCAGGACGGCCGCCTCGCGCGCGCTCTCGTCGGGTCCGATGAACTCGACATCCCGGCTCATCACGTCGGCCACGCGCATCGCTTCCGTCCTCGCCGCATCGCAAAAAATCTGGGGCAAAAATCTGGGGATGGGCGGACCTTCGCCCGCCCCGGCACGTTCACGTTCCGGTTCGGGAACCCCGGCCCGCCGCACCGCGCGGCGGCGACCGTGCGATCGGGACCCGACCACCCGGAGTGACCATGGACGACCATAGCAGATACGGCGCCGCCACCTCCTCCGCCACCCGCCCCGCACGCTCCCGCATCCGCGAGGGCCTGCCCTATCCGCGCGGTGCGACGTGGGACGGCCTCGGTGTGAACTTCGCGCTGTTCTCCGCCCACGCCACGAAGGTCGAGCTTTGCCTGTTCGACGATGCGGGCGAGAAGGAAATCGAGCGGATCGAGCTGCCCGAGTACACCGACGAGGTCTGGCACGGGTACCTGCCGGATGCCCGGCCCGGCACGATCTACGGCTATCGCGTCCACGGCCCCTACGAGCCGAAGGCTGGCCACCGCTTCAACCCGAACAAGCTCCTGATCGATCCCTACGCCAAGGGCCTCGTCGGCTCCATCACCTGGAACCCGGCCCTGTTCGGCTACCAGATGGAGACGGGCGACGACCTCACCTTCGACGAGCGCGACAGCGCGCCCTACACCCGGCGCTCGCGGGTGATCGACCCGGCCTTCACCTGGGGCCGCGACGTCAAGCCGGACGTGCCCTGGGAGAAGACGATCTTCTACGAGGCGCACGTCAAGGGTCTCACCAAGATGCACCCGCGCGTGCCCGAGCACCTGCGCGGCACCTACGCGGGCCTCGGCACGCCGGACGTGCTCGACTACATCAAGAGCCTCGGCGTCACCTCGGTGGAGCTGCTGCCCGTGCACGCCTTCGTGCAGGACGACTACCTCCAGCAGAAGGACCTCGTGAACTACTGGGGCTACAACACGATCTCCTTCTTCACCCCCGCCCGCCGCTACGCCGCGGTTCCGGACTTCGCCTTCTCCGAGTTCAAGGAGATGGTCGCCCGGCTGCACGGCGCCGGCCTCGAAGTGATCCTGGACGTCGTCTACAACCACACGGCCGAGGGCAACGAGAAAGGGCCGACCCTGTCCTTCAAGGGGATCGACAACGCCTCCTACTACCGCCTGATGCCCGGCGAGCCGCGCTACTACATCAACGACACCGGCACCGGGAACACCTTCAACCTCTCGCACCCGCGGGTGCTCCAGCTCGTCACCGATTCGCTGCGCTACTGGGCGACGGAGATGCGCGTGGACGGCTTCCGCTTCGACCTCGCCACGATCCTCGGGCGGGAATCCTACGGCTTCGACGAGGGTGGCGGCTTCCTCGACACCTGCCGCCAGGACCCGGTGCTGAACTCCGTCAAGCTCATCGCCGAGCCCTGGGATTGCGGCCCCGGCGGCTATCAGGTCGGCGGCTTCCCGCCGGGCTGGGCCGAGTGGAACGACCGGTTCCGCGACGACGTGCGCGGTTACTGGAAGGGCGATGCCGGGCTGCTGCCGTCGCTCGCCTCGCGCATCACGGGGTCGGCCGACAAGTTCAACAAGCGCGGGCGCAAGCCCTGGGCCTCGGTGAACTTCCTCACCGCCCACGACGGCTTCACCCTGCACGACACGGTCGCCTACAACGACAAGCACAATGAGGCCAACGGCGAGGGCAACCGCGACGGGCACTCGCACAACCTCTCGTACAATTACGGCGTCGAGGGCCCCACCGACGACCCGAGCATCCGCGCCGTCCGCCTGCGCCAGATGCGCAACATGCTGGCGACGCTGTTCCTGTCCCGCGGAACCCCGATGCTGCTCGCCGGCGACGAGTTCGCGCGCACCCAGAAGGGCAACAACAACGCCTACTGCCAGGACAACGAGGTTTCGTGGATCGACTGGGAGGCGATCGGCGCGGAGGAGCGCGATCTCGCGGAGTTCACCCAGCGCCTCATCCTCCTGCGCAACGCGCTGCCGATCCTGACCCGCGGCCGCTTCCTCACCGGCGCCTACGACGAGGATCTCGGCGTGAAGGACGTCACCTGGCTCCGGCCGGATGGCGGCGAGATGGAATCGGGCAACTGGGGCGAGGGTGGCGCCCGGGCGCTCGCGGTGCTCCTCGACGGACGCGCGCAGGCGACCGGCATCCACCGCCGCGGCGGCGATGCCACGCTGCTCATCCTCTACAACGCCCACCACGACCTCGTCGGCTTCACCCTGCCGGAGACCGTGGGCGGCAACGAGTGGACGCGCCTCCTCGACACCAACCTGCCGGACAGCCAGGACATCGAGAGCTTCCGGGCGGGCGACCGCTACGACGTGACCGGCCGCTCGATGCTGATGTTCGTCCTGAAGCCCGAGGACACGCCCGGGGATGCGCCGACCGAGATGGAGCGCTCCTACCAGCACGTGATGCAGGCCTTCGAGCGCGCGAACATCGAGACGGTGCGCTTCCACCTCGACGAGGCCTGAGGGCGCGGATCGCGACCGGCCCGTGGGATCCCCGGGCCGGTCGCCGCGCGGAGCCACGGCCGGTCGCCGCAAAGCCTGCAACTTTTGCGACCATCTTCGAGGGCCGCGCGTTGACGGGCGACGCACGCCGCAGGATTCGTGCTCAGGAGTCGTGTACCGGCCCGCGCCCGGGCCTTTGCGCGTGAGGAACCAGCGTTCATGGCGAAAATCCTGCTCGTCGAGGATCACGAGGAGATCTGGGACTTCCTGTCCCGCCGCCTGAAGCGGCGCGGGTACGACGTGATCCTCGCCCATGACGGCGAGGCCGGCGTGCAGCAGGCGCGGGCCGGGCAGCCCGACGTGATCCTCCTCGACATGAACCTTCCGGTCCTCGACGGGTGGTCGGCGGCCCGCGCCCTGAAGGCCGGCTCGGACACCCGCGCGATCCCGATCATCGCGCTCACCGCCCACGCCATGTCGGGCGACCGCGAGAAGGCCATCCAGGCCGGCTGCGACGACTACCACCCGAAGCCCGTCGATTTCTCGAAGCTCCTCAGCCAGATCAGCGCCGCGCTGGGCGAAGCCGCTGCGGCCGGCTGAGGCGCCCAAAGTCCCGCGTCGCGTCACCGAGGTTTGCCATGGCCGATGATCCCGTCACCGCCCGCCTGATGCGGCAGGGTCTGCCGGTGTTCATCGGCGTCGGCTCGTTCCTGCTCGTCGTCGGCACCATGGCGGCGCTCTACTTCGGCCGCGACATCCTCGTCCCGGTGACGCTCGCCATCCTGCTCAGCTTCGTGCTGGTGCCGGCGGTCCGGGCCCTGCGGCGCATCGGCCTGCCGCGGGTGCCGGCCGTGATCCTCGTCGTGCTGGTGGCGTTCTCCGCGCTCGTCGGCGTCGGCACGCTCATCGCCAACGAGGGCGCCCAGCTCGCCGCCGACCTGCCGCGCTATTCCATCACCATGCGGGACAAGATCACGGCCCTGCGCGGCGCCACGGCGAGCGAGGGCACGCTCTCGCGGGTCTTCGACCTCGTGCAGGACCTCGGCAACGCCCTGCAGCCGTTGCACGACGTGGCGCGGGAGGGCGTGCCGGGCACCACCGGCAACCCCTACACGGTCGAGATCAAGGCGGCGAAGGCCGGCCTCTTGGAGAACCTCGGCACCTTCGCGGGCCCCATCCTCCACCCGCTTGCGACCACCGGCCTGATCCTGATCTTCACGATCTTCATCCTGCTGCAGCGCGAGGACCTGAGGAACCGAATGATCCGCCTCGCCGGGTCGAGCGACCTGCGCAAGACCACGGCGGCGATCGACGATGCGGTGCGGCGCCTCAGCCGCTTCTTCCTGGCCCAGCTCGCCCTCAACATCGCCTTCGGCGTGGTGATCGGTGCCGGCCTGTGGCTGATCGGCGTGCCGAGCCCGACCCTGTTCGGCGTGCTCGCCGCGATCCTGCGCTTCGTGCCCTACATCGGCGCGGCGATCAGCGCGCTCCTGCCGCTCATCCTCGCCGCGGCGGTCGACCCCGGCTGGTCCATGGTGGTGGCCACCGCTGCCCTGTTCCTCGTGGTGGAGCCCATCGCCGGCCACGTCATCGAACCGCTGCTCTACGGCCACTCGACCGGCCTGTCGCCGATCGCCGTGATCCTCGCCGCCACCCTCTGGACGTTCCTGTGGGGCCCCATCGGCCTCGTGCTCGCGACGCCGCTCACGGTCTGCCTCGTCGTGCTCGGGCGCCACGTCGAGCGGCTCTGGTACCTCGACGTGCTGCTGGGCGACCAGCCGGCCCTCGACCCGCCGGAGATCTTCTACCAGCGCATGCTCGCCGGCGACCCGGCGGAGGCGATCGACCAGGGGCTGGAGTTCCTGCGCGAGCGCGCCCTCGTGACCTACTACGACGAGGTGGCGCTCGCCGGCCTCCTGATGGCCCAGGACGATTTCTCCCGCGGCACCCTCGACCGGGCCCGCCAGGACGAGGTCGCGCAGGCGATCCGCGCGGTGGTGACGCGCCTCGGCACGGTCTCGGTGCGGCGGCGCGCGCGCTCGGGCAACACCCGGACCGGCTCGACGGAGACGGCGGCCGCGGTCGCGGCGGCGGGCCCGGACCGGCAGGCCGCCGGCATCGTGCTCGCCCGCGAGGAGCTGAAGCCGAACTGGCGGGGCGGGACGCCGGTGCTGTGCGTGTCGAGCCGCGGCCCGTTCGACGAGGCGGCGACGCTGATGCTGAGCCAGATCCTCGGCCGCCACGGCCTGCCCGCGCAGGTGATGTCGATGAGCGCGATCCGCGCCGGACAGCGGCCGGACAACATCGGCGGCATCGCGCTGATCTGCTTCTCCTACCTGGAGCCCGTGAGCCTGTCGCAGATCCGCTTCACGGTCCGGCAGGCCCGGGCCGCGGTGCCCGGGGTCAAGGTGCTGGTGGGCTTCTGGCGGGAGCGCGATCCGGCGACCCTCGACCGGCTGCGCCGGGCGACCTCGGCGGACATCCTGGCCACCTCCCTGAACGAGGCGCTGGCAGCCGCGCTCGACGCTTCGCGGCTCCCCGCCGCCGAGCCGACCGCCGATCGACCGGCGCCCGCCGCCGCCCTGGTGCCCGCGGCCTGATACGCGACGCACGCCCGAGGCGAACCGACCCCGGCGGCCCCGCGTTCGGACTGCTGAGCAGGCCGTCCGCCCACGAGGGGGCGGACCGGCAGCGCAGGCGAGGGTCCTCCCATGTCCCAGGGCGACAAGTCGAAATACACCGACAAGCAGATCCGCAAGGCCGGGCACATCGCGGAGTCCTACGAGGCGCGCGGCGTTCCGGAAGACGAGGCCGAGGCGCGCGCCTGGGCGACCGTCAACAAGGACGACGGCGGCGGCAAGAAGCCCGGCGGCTCGGGGCGGGGCAAGGCGACGGGCCACCCCGCGGCCCATGCCGGGGGCGCGGCCTCCGCCGGCCGCACGGCGGCGCAGCGGTCGGCCTCGGCCAAGAAGGCGGCGGCGACCCGCAAGGCGCGCGAGACCGGCTGAGGCCGGCGCGGGCGAGCCCGCCGGCCGGTCGCCTTCGGCCGTGTTCGGGGCTAGGATGGGCCGCCGCAGGCTCAGGGCGCCGGGCACTGCCCGGCCCGAGCCTCATGGACAAAAGTCCAACTTGATTTGGCGCACCAAAAGCCATTGGCTGCGGCCAGCCGGACAAGAGCCAAAACGGAGGAGACATCCATGAACAAGCCGGAATTCCTGGCTGACGCCAAGACGAAGTCGCCGTTCTCCGCGCGCTACGACAACTTCATCGGCGGCCAGTGGGTCGCTCCCGCCGCCGGCCGCTACTTCGAGAACACCTCGCCCATCACCGGCCGGGTGATCTGCGAGGTCGCGCGCTCCGATGCGCAGGACATCGAGAAGGCGCTGGATGCGGCGCACGCCGCCAAGGACGCCTGGGGCCGCACCGCGCCCGCCGAGCGCGCCCGCATCCTGAACAAGATCGCCGACCGGATGGAGGAGAACCTCGATCTGATCGCGCTCGCCGAGACCTGGGACAACGGCAAGCCGATCCGCGAGACGATGAACGCGGACATCCCGCTCGCCATCGACCACTTCCGCTACTTCGCGGGCTGCGTGCGCTCGCAGGAGGGCTCGATCTCCGAGATCGACCACGACACCGTGGCCTACCACTTCCACGAGCCGCTCGGCGTCGTCGGCCAGATCATCCCGTGGAACTTCCCGATCCTGATGGCGGTGTGGAAGGTCGCGCCCGCGCTCGCCGCCGGCAACTGCATCGTCCTCAAGCCCGCCGAGCAGACCCCCGCCTCGATCCTCGTCGTCCTCGAGCTGATCGCCGACCTGCTGCCGCCCGGCACCCTCAACGTCGTCAACGGCTTCGGCCTTGAGGCCGGCAAGCCGCTGGCGTCGAGCCCCCGCATCGCGAAGATCGCCTTCACGGGCGAGACCACGACGGGCCGGCTGATCATGCAGTACGCCTCGCAGAACCTGATCCCGGTCACGCTGGAGCTCGGCGGCAAGTCGCCGAACATCTTCTTCTCGGACGTGGCGAACGAGGACGACGACTTCTTCGACAAGGCGCTCGAAGGCTTCACGATGTTCGCCCTCAACCAGGGAGAGGTCTGCACCTGCCCCAGCCGCGCTCTGGTGCACGAGTCGATCTACGACCGCTTCATCGAGCGGGCGGTGAAGCGCGTCGAGGCGATCACCCAGGGCTCGCCCCTCGACCCGGCGACCATGATCGGCGCGCAGGCCTCCTCGGAGCAGCTGGAGAAGATCCTCAGCTACGTCGATATCGGCAAGCAGGAGGGCGCCGAGTGCCTCACGGGCGGCGAGCGCAACGTCAAGGACGGTGAGTTCGCCGAGGGCTTCTACATGAAGCCCACCGTGTTCCGCGGCCACAACAAGATGCGCATCTTCCAGGAGGAGATCTTCGGGCCGGTCCTGTCGGTCACCACCTTCAAGGACGATGCCGACGCGCTGTCGATCGCCAACGACACGCTCTACGGCCTCGGCGCCGGCATCTGGACCCGCGACGGGACCCGGGCCTACCGCTTCGGCCGGGCGATCCAGGCCGGCCGCGTGTGGACGAACTGCTACCACGCCTACCCGGCCCACGCGGCCTTCGGCGGCTACAAGCAGTCCGGCATCGGGCGCGAGACCCACAAGATGATGCTCGACCACTATCAGCAGACCAAGAACATGCTGGTCAGCTACTCGGCCAAGAAGCTCGGCTTCTTCTGAGACCCGACCCAACCCGGGCACCTCAGCCCCGGCCGCGAGGCCGGGGCTTTTTGCTGCCCCGGCGTCCGGCCGCCCCGCCTCACGGCAGCGCCGGAACCGGGCCGGCGATCCGGCGGCCGGCGTTGGACTTTCGCGCCGCCGTGCTCAGATGATGCAGGATCATCACGAAACGACCGATCGGAGAGAACGCCATGACGGAGCAAGCCGCCCTCGACCCGGTGACCGCGGAGCAGGCGGGCGTCGACGGCACGCCGCTGCGGGTCACCGCGACTCCGGCCGCCATCGCGCTGATCGAGGAGCTGCGCGCCGAACATGGGCCCGTGATGTTCCACCAGTCGGGCGGCTGCTGCGACGGCTCGTCGCCGATGTGCTACCCGCAGGGCGACTTCGTGACCGGAGACAGCGACGTGCATCTCGGGCAGGTCGCCGGGGCCGACTTCTGGATCAGCCGGACGCAGTTCGAGGTCTGGAAGCACACCCACATCATGCTCGACGTGGTGCCGGGTCGCGGCGGCATGTTTTCCCTGGAGAACGGCCGCGAGAAGCGGTTCCACATCCGATCCCGCCTGTTCACCAGCGCCGAGAACGCGGCCCTTCAGGGCGCCTGCAAGCTCTGAGGGATCACCTCGGGAAAGAATCTCGGGGGGATCACTTCGGATCGGCGCGCTCGTTGGCGAGGCGCTCGGCCTTGGTGCGATCCTCCTGGCTCAGCCCCGAGAGGGTCTGGTCGAGCCAGGCATCCGAGAGGCCCTGCGCGGCGGCCGCGAGGTTCCAGGCCGCGGCCTCCACGAGGTTCTTCGGCACGCCCCGGCCGACCGCGTAGAGCCGGGCCGCCCGGTTCTGGGCGATGGCGTTGCCGCGGCCCGCGGCGTGCAGGAAGTAGCGCGCCGCGCGGGCCTCGTCCTTCGTGACGCCGGTGCCGTTGAACAAGAGGATCGCGAACTCGACCTCGCCCGCGAGGTCGCCGTTGTCCGCGGAGCGGCGAAACCACTCGGCGGCCTTGGCGGGATCCTTCGGCACGCCGCGCCCCTGGAGGTAGAGCACCCCGAGGTCGTGCTGCGCGGGCCCGATCTCGCCCTCCGCCGCCTTGCGGTAGAGTTCGGCCGCCCTCTTCAGGTCGGCCTCCGAGCCTGTCCCGAGGAGCAGCAGCGCGAGGTTGTAGGAGGCGGTCGGCTGGCCCTTCTCGGCGGCCTGCTCCAGCCAGCGGCGGCCGGCCTTCATGTCCTTGGCCATGCCGCGCCCATCCATGGCCATCAGGCCGAGGGATGACAGGGCGCTCGATTCGCCTTGAGCCGCCGCGAGCCTGTACCACTCCGCGGCCCGCACCGGGTCCTGCTTCACGCCGAGGCCCTGGTTGTAGAGCTCGCCGAGCAGCGTCATCGCCGGCCCGTCCTTGGGATCGGCCTCGATGCGCTTCGTCGCCTCCCGGAAGGCCGTGACGTACTGGCCGCGCTGGTAGGCGCCGTAGGCGAAGTCCGCCGGGCGGCCGGTCGCCGGCGGGCGGGCGCCGCCCGCGTAGTTCGGGGTGTAGGGGGAGGGGAGGTCGCGCAGCGGCTCCTTGGCGGGCGAGGCTCCGCCGCCGGCCTCCGCGGGCTTGACGGGCTCCGCCTTGCGGTCGGTCACGGCCTGGGCCGCGCAGGCCGACAGGACCAGGCAGGCGCCTACGAGAAAACCGCGTGCCGCCCTCAACGCGCGCCCCGCATCAGGTCCTGCGCCCGAAGCATCGCCTCCGGCCCCTGCGTCCAGATTCCACTCTCCAGGCCCACGAACTCGGCGCCCGTCGCCGCGAGCCCCGCGATCTCGGGCTCCGTCGCCGCCACGCCGATGCAGGGCGTCTCGAAGATCTCGGCCCACCAGGCGGTGCGCTCGCGCACGGCCTCCGCGTCGGGCGCGACACCGTCCGGGTAGAGGCCGCCGAACATCAGGTAATCGACGCCGGTCTCGCCGGCCTCCATCGCGCCGTGCCGCGTCTCCGGCCCGCCGGCTCCGAGGATCCGCCCGTCGCGCAGGCGGCCGCGCAGGTCGCGCAGGGCGGCCTCGGCTGCCCGGTCGACGTGGACGCCGTCCGCGCCGCCCCGCGCCGCGACCCCGACGAGGTCCCCCTCGAGCCCCGGGCAGGCGAGGACGAGGGCGACCTCGGCCGCCTGCGTCACCGCGGAGACCCGCTTCACGAGGGACACGAGGCTGCGCTCGTCGGACCGCGCGAGGCGCAGCAGCACGGCCGCCACGTCCGCGACCGGCAGGGCCGCCCCGAGCTGCGGGAGGAGGCGGTCGATGCCCTCGGCATCGACCTGGTGCGGGCTGAGCAGCGTCAGCCGGGTCGCCGTGTCGGTCATGGCCGCGTGCTTAGCGCGCGTCGATCTTCGGATCGAGGGTGCCGTCCGCGTAGCGCTTCGCCATGGCGCCGACCGAGACCGGCCGGATCTTCGAGCCCTGGCCCGCCGTGTTGAACTCCTCGAAGCGCTGCTTGCAGAGCTTCGTCATCGCGTCCATCGCGGGCTTCAGGTACTTGCGCGGGTCGAACTCGGAGGGCGTCTCGGTGAGCACCTTCCGGATCTGGCCGGTCATCGCCATGCGGTTGTCGGTGTCGATGTTGATCTTGCGCACGCCGTGCTTGATGCCGCGCTGGATCTCCTCCACCGGCACGCCCCAGGTCGGCTTCATCTCGCCGCCGTACTGGTTGATGATGTCCTGCAGGTCCTGCGGCACCGACGAGGAGCCGTGCATGACGAGGTGGGTCGTCGGCAGGCGGCGGTGGATCTCCTCGATGACGTTCATGGCCAGCACCGCGCCGTCGGGCTTGCGGGTGAACTTGTAGGCGCCGTGGCTGGTGCCCATCGCGACCGCGAGGGCATCGACCTTCGTGGCCGCCACGAACTTCACCGCCTCCTCCGGATCGGTGAGGAGCTGGTCGTGCGAGAGCTCGCCCTCGGCGCCGTGGCCGTCCTCGGCCTCGCCCTTGCCGCTCTCCAGGCTGCCCAGCACACCGAGCTCGCCCTCCACCGAGACGCCCGCCCAGTGGGCCATCTCGGTGACCTTGCGGGTGATCTCGACGTTGTAGGCGTAGTCGGCGGGCGTCTTGCCGTCCGCCTTGAGGGAGCCGTCCATCATCACCGAGGTGAAGCCGTACTGAATCGCCGTCGCGCAGGTGGCTTCGTTGTTGCCGTGGTCGAGGTGCATGCAGACGGGGATGTGCGGGTAAATCTCGACGAGGCCGTCAATCATCTTCGCGAGGAGGATGTCGTTGGCGTAGGCGCGGGCGCCGCGGCTCGCCTGAAGGATGACCGGGCTGTCGGTGGCCGCCGCGGCCGCCATGATCGCCAGGCCCTGCTCCATGTTGTTCATGTTGAAGGCCGGCACGCCGTACTCGTGCTCGGCGGCGTGGTCGAGGAGTTGCCTCAGGGTGATGCGTGCCATGGTCCGCCGTCTCTCAGGTAGGGTCTAGGGTTTGCCGGTGGGGTTCGGGATCGGGGTCCGGCCCGCGCGAAGGCGCGACGTATCGGGAGGCGCCTCCCGCGTCCGCTTCTCCAGGCTCCCGTTGAGAGCGCTCATCGCCCGGTCGCCGCTCCCGAAGGTCTGAGGCCCCGATATAGGGCGCGCGGATCCGGTTTTCCCGCCAAGCCTCGAACCCAAGCCTCGGGCCCGCAAGCCTCACGCCTTGGCCCGAAGGGCCTCGACGCCCGGCAGGGCCTTGCCCTCGAGCCATTCGAGGAAGGCGCCGCCCGCGGTCGAGATATAAGAGAATTCCTCGCCCACGCCCGCGTGGTTGAGGGCCGCGACCGTGTCGCCGCCACCCGCCACCGACACGAGCTTCCCGGCCCGGGTGCGGTCCGCCGCGTGGCGGGCCGCCGCGACCGTCGCCGCATCGAAGGGCGTCAGCTCGAAGGCGCCGAGCGGCCCGTTCCAGACGAGGGTGGCGGCCTCGTCGATCGCGCCGTCGATCTCCGCGACGGAGCGCGGGCCGGCGTCGAGGATCATCCCGCCCTCCGGCACCGCGTCGACGCCCACCGTCTCGTGGGCGGCGTTCGCCTTGAACTCGGAGGCGACGACCGCGTCCACGGGAAGCAGGATGCGGCAGTTCGCGGCCTTTGCCGCCGCAAGGATGCGCGTTGCGGTCTCTGCGAGGTCGCGCTCGCAGAGCGACTTGCCGACCGGCTTGCCTTGCGCGTGCAGGAAGGTGTTCGCCATGCCGCCGCCGATCACCAGCGTGTCGACCTTGGACACGAGGTTCTGCAGGAGGTCGATCTTCGACGAGACCTTGGCGCCGCCCACGAGGGCGATCACCGGGCGCCGGGGCGCTTCGAGGCCCTTGGTCAGCGCGTCGAGTTCGGCCTGCATCAGCCGGCCCGCATAGGCCGGCAGCCGATGGGCGAGGCCCTCGGTCGAGGCGTGCGCGCGGTGGGCCGCCGAGAAGGCCTCGTTGACGTAGACGTCGCCGTTCGCAGCCAGCGCGTCGGTGAAGGCCGGATCGTTCTTCTCCTCGCCCGCGTGGTAGCGGGTGTTCTCGAGGAGCAGCACGTCGCCGTCCTGCATCGCCGCGATGGCGGATGCCGCCGGCTCGCCGACGCAATCCTCAGCGAAGGCGACCGGACGGCCGAGCGTGTCGGACAGGGTCGCCACGACGGGGCGCAGCGAGTCCCCCGGCTCGCGCTTGCCTTTCGGGCGGCCGAAATGCGCGAGCAGCACCACCTTGCCGCCGGCCTCCGCGATCTCGCGGATGGTCGGGACCACCCGCTCGATGCGCGTCGCGTCGGTCACGCGGCCGGCCTCCATCGGCACGTTGAGGTCGACGCGCAGCAGCACGCGCTTGCCCGCGAGCGAGCCGGCATCGTCGAGGGTGCGGAAGGCGGTCATCCTGGATGAAGTCCCTGTTGTGGGCGCCGCGGGGGCGCTCCGGTCCGTCAGCGCGGGGCGGTGGTGGTGCTCGCCCGGGGCGGCAGGAGGTTGTCGAGGTTCAGGCGCTGCACGGCGACCATCAGCACCACCGTCAGCACGGCGGTGATGATGGCGGTGAGGACGAGCGCGCCCGTCCCGGGCAGGCGCTTGGCGCGATCGTTGATCCCGCGCACCTCCTGGCGGAGTGCCGCGAGGTCGGATTGCCGGGCGGCCTCGTCCATGCGGGTGGAGGCGTTCTGGACCTTGTCCTCCACGCGGGACAGCAGCGCCTCCGAGCGGGCGTACTTGTCCTCGATGCGGGAGCACTTGTCCTCGATGCGCGCCAGCTGGTCGAGGAGCTGGGTCGCCGGCAGCTTGGTCACGGGCTGCGGCTGCGGCGGCTGCTGCTGCGGGGTGGGGGCGGGCTTGGCGGCCGCCGGCGTCGGCGCCTGGGCGGGGCCGCCGATCACCGCGCGGGCCTCGTCCTGACTGGTCGGCGGAATGAAGCCCTGGCCGGTCGGCTTGTTTGCGGCGTCGGTCATCGTCGGGCTGCCCTTCCGTTGGAGAAGCGGCCGGGACGCGACGGTCCCGGGTCCCGGCCTTGTAACACCCTTGTCCCGTCGGAGTCGGCCGGCGGGCGGGGCGCCGTCGGCCGTTGTGGAGAACGGGCAGAACCGCCGGTTCCGATCAGCGTCTTCAGATCAGCGCCTTCAGATCAGCTTGGCCATCGCGACGGCCGTGTCGGCCATTCGGTTCGAGAAGCCCCACTCGTTGTCGTACCAGGACAGGATGCGCACGAAGGTGCCGTCCATGACCTTGGTCTGGTCGAGGTGGAAGGTCGACGAGTGCGGATCGTGGTTGAAGTCGATCGACACGTTCGGCCGGTCGGTGACGCCGAGCACGCCCTTCAGGGGGCCGGCGGCGGCCTCCTTGATGGCGGCGTTGATCTCGTCGACGCTGGTGGCGCGCTTGGCCGTGAACACGAGGTCCACCGCCGAGACGTTGGGGGTCGGCACGCGGATCGCGGTGCCGTCGAGCTTGCCCTTCAGCTCCGGAAGCACGAGGCCCACGGCCTTCGCCGCGCCCGTCGAGGTCGGGATCATCGAGAGCGCCGCGGCGCGGGCCCGGTAGAGATCCTTGTGCATCTGGTCGAGGGAGGGCTGGTCGTTCGTGTAGGAGTGGATCGTCGTCATGAAGCCGCGCTCGATGCCGACGGCCTCGTTCAGCACCTTGGCGACCGGCGCGAGGCAGTTCGTGGTGCACGAGGCGTTCGAGACGACGAGGTGCTCGGCGGTGAGCTTGTCGTGGTTGACGCCGTAGACGACCGTCAGGTCGGCGCCATCGGCGGGCGCGGAGACGAGGACGCGCTTGGCGCCGGCGTCGAGGTGCGCCTTGGCCTTGTCCTTGGCGGTGAAGATGCCGGTGCACTCGAGCGCGATGTCGACGCCGAGGTCGCGGTGCGGCAGCTCGGCCGGGTTGCGCACGGCGGTGACCCGGATGCGCTTGCCGTCGATGACGAGGGCGTCGCCCTCGACGCCGACCTCGCCCGGATAGCGGCCGTGCACGGAATCGTAGCGCAGCAGGTGCGCGTTGGTCTCGACCGGGCCGAGGTCGTTGATCGCCACGACTTCGATGTCCTGCCGGCCGGCCTCGTGGATGGCGCGCAGGACGTTGCGGCCGATGCGCCCGAACCCGTTGATGGCAACCTTCACCGTCACGGCGTGACTCCTTCCTGATGCATCGTCCCGGCGAGCGGGCGCGCGTTGGCTCGCACCGCTCTCTGGGCAATTCGCTTGAACCTGGGATGAACCGGATCCCCGGCCGCTCCGGCGCTCGCGATCATCCAGTCAAGGGATGAGGCGCGCGGGGGCCATGGGCGTGTCACGGGGCGAGGTATCCGGCAGTCGTGCGCCGTATTCGGCGCGCGGGGCGGGTGTCTCACAGGGGGGGACACCTGTCAAAGGTTGCGGGGTGACAAACCATGGGCGATGAACAGCGATCCTGAAGCGCCCCGGAGGGCTGCGGTCGCGGCGCCATGACAGACACGAACGAGAGCGGGATCGATGCTGCGGCCGCGCGCCTCGACGCGGCGCTCGCGCGCCTCGAAGGAGTGGTGGCGCGCCGGCTCGAAGCGGACGCGATCCCCGACGACCGGGAGACGGAGCTCGCCATCATGGCGGAGGACCGGGCGCGCCTCGCCGCCGCCCTCGACACCGCGCAGGCGGCGCTCGAACGGGCCGAGGCAGCGGCCGACGCGGTGGGCCTTCGCCTCGACCGGGCCATCGACACGGTGGAGGCGGCCCTGGCCGAGCCCTCGGGCAGCGAGCATACCGGCGCCTGAGGCGGCGGCCTGCGCCCTTGACCCGCCGCCCGCTCACCCGGCATCCAGGGGGCTCCGCAACCGCTGGCTCAGGCGCCGATGCCCATCGTCAACGTCCTCATCGACGGCAAGAGCTACCGCATGTCCTGCGGGGAGGGGGAGGGGGATCACCTGATCGAACTCGCCGCCGACTTCGACCGGCGCATCGGGGACATGCGCAAGGCCTTCGGCGAGATCGGCGACATGCGCCTCCAGGTCATGGCGGCCCTCACCGTCGTGGACGAGCTCACCGAGATGCGCCGCCGCCTCGGGGCGCTGGAGGCCGAGGTCGCCGCGCTCGGCGCCCGGACGCAGGCCGCCGAGTCGGACGCGCAGGCGCGGGAATCCCGGGCGGCCGCGAGCCTCGGCGCGGCGGCCGAGCGCGTCGAACGCATGGCCCGGGCGCTCTCCGGCGCCTGAACCCGGCCCTTGCGCCCGCAACCTCTGAGCGGCCGATCGCCACTGGCGCGGGGCCGCGCGCGACGCTACATCGGGTCTGCGGAGCTGCAGGGTTCGTCAGGAGAACTTTTCCCCGGGGCCTTATCGACTCCCTCGGGAGCTGTCCCTGGCCTCGTCCCTGGACTTGGTCAACACGGCGCCCACCTACTCTGTAGGTTTCCCGGGATCGACACTCCAACGGCTCACGTGGCTCCGCACTCCACTCCTCCCTCCGCCGCCCACAAGGCGAGCCTCCGCGCGGAGGCGCTCGCGCGCCGCGACGCGCTCGACCCCGAGCTTCGCAAGTCCGGCGCCCAAAGGATCGCCGAGGGCGTCCTCTCGGTCGAGCGGCTGGCCGATGCGCCGATCGTCGGCGCGTTCTGGCCGATCCGCAGCGAGGTCGATCCGAGGCCCATCATCGAGCGGCTGTTCGCGCGCGGCCAGCGGGTGGCGCTGCCCAAGGTGACGCCGGACGGTCTGGTCTTCCGCGAATGGCGCGCCGGCGAGGCCCTGGTGCGCGGCGGCTTCGGTCTGAGCGAGCCCCGCGACGACCTGCCGGCCCTCGATCCCGGCGCCCTCATCGTGCCGCTCGCCGCCTTCGATCGGCGGGGGCAGCGCATCGGCTACGGCCGCGGCTACTACGACCAGGCCATCGCCCGCCTGTCGCGGAACGGGCCGCTCCTGACGATCGGCGTCGCCTTCTCGGTGCAGGAGGTGCCCGAGGTGCCCGCCGAGCCCCACGACGAACCCCTCGACCACCTCTTCACCGAGGCCGGGGCCGTCCCCTTGAGCCGGACCTGAGCCATGCGCCTCCTCTTCCTCGGTGACGTCGTGGGGCGCCCGGGCCGTCTCGCGGTGACCGAGCGCCTGCCGGCCTTGCGCGAGCGCTGGAGCCTCGACTGCGTCGTGGTCAACGGTGAGAACGCGGCGGGGGGCTTCGGGATCACCGAGGCGATCTGCGACGAGATCCTGGGCGCGGGCGCGGACGTCGTGACCCTCGGCAACCACTCCTTCGACCAGCGCGAGGCCCTGGTCTTCATCGCCCGGCAGCCGCGCATGATCCGGCCGGCCAACTACCCAGGCGGCACGCCGGGCCGCGGCGCCGCGATCGTAGAGACGCCGCGGGGCGGGCGGGTCCTCGTCGTCAACGTGATGGGCCGCGTGTTCATGGACGCCATGGACGACCCGTTCGCGTCCGTGGAGCGGGAGCTGTCGGCCTGCCCCCTCGGTGCCGCGGCCGACGCCGTGATCGTCGACGTCCACGCCGAGGCGACGAGCGAGAAGCAGGCCTTCGGTCACTTCCTCGACGGCCGGGCGAGCCTCGTCGTCGGCACCCACACCCATTCGCCGACCGCCGATCACCGCATCCTGCCGGGCGGCACCGCCTACATGTCGGATGCCGGCATGTGCGGCGACTACGATTCGGTGCTCGGCATGCAGAAGGACGAGCCGCTGCGGCGCTTCCTGCAGAAGACGCCCGGCACCCGCTACGAGGCGGCGCAGGGCGAGGGCACCCTGTGCGGCGTCGCGATCGAGACCGATGCCCGGACGGGGCTCGCCACGCGGGTCGCTGCCGTGCGCCTCGGACCGCACCTGGAGGAAACCTGGCCCCGCGACTGGGAATAGGCAGCCTGCACCCGGCACGGACCGGAGACGTGGCTTGATCGGTCCGGCGCCTGCCGCCACAGTGCGGCCGTGACCGACCGCGCCGCGCTGGCAGACCTGAGATGAGTTCGCGACCGATGGCCGCCCGTTCCGCGTCACCGCCGATCAGCAAGCCCGGCATCTACCTCGTCCGGATGGTGATCTTCCTGGTCCTCGTGGGCTTCCTGGCCTTCGTGCTCTACCGGCAGATCACGCCGGCCTTCCTGGCCAATCCCGGCCTCAACGGCCTGATCCTCGGCGTCCTCCTGATCGCGGTGATCCTGGCCTTCGGGCAGGTGGTCCGCCTCTACCGCGAGGCCAACTACGTCAACGCCGTGGCGGCCGGGACGGCGGCGCGCCAGCCGCCGAACCTCCTCGCTCCGCTCGTGCCCGCCATCGATGCGCGCCGCGACGGCCAGACGCTCGCGGGCGTGCGGCCCTCCCTCGACACCGTGTCGGCCCGCCTCGACGAGGGCCGCGACATCCTGCGCTACGTCGCCGGGATCCTGATCCTCCTCGGCCTCCTCGGCACCTTCTGGGGCCTCATCGACACGCTGTCGGCGGTCGGCTCGGTGATCAAGTCGATGCGCGGCGGCGGCGGCGACGCGAGCGTGATGTTCGACGAGCTGAAGAACGGCCTCGCGGTGCCGCTGGCCGGCATCGGACTCGCCTTCTCGGCGTCGCTCTTCGGCCTCGCCAGCTCCCTGGTCACCGGCTTCCTGGATCTGCAGGCCGGGCAGGCGCACGCGCGCTTCCACAACGAGCTGGAGGACTGGCTGGTCTCGGGCGAGGCCGCCGCCGTCGAGGCCGTGCCGGCGCGCCCGGTCGGCCAGGATCCGGCCGCGGCCCGCGCCCTGACGGAGGCCGTCGAGCGCCTGACGGCGGTCGTCGCCGAGGGCGCCAACGGCCGCACGGCGACGCAGGCCATGACCAACCTCGCTGAGGGCATCCAGGGGCTCGTGCAGCATATGCGGGCCGAGCAGCAGATGATCCGCGACTGGGTCGAGGCGCAGGCGAGCCGCGAGCGCGAGCTGAAGCAGGTGCTCGACCGCCTCGGCCGCGAAAGGGTCTGAGCCGATGGCCTCGCGGGCCGTGCGCCGGGAGCGCAGCCTCAACGTCTGGCCGGGCTACGTCGACGCCCTGGCGACCCTGCTGCTGTCGGTCGTCTTCCTGCTGACGATCTTCGTGGTGGGCCAGTTCTTCCTCTCGCAGGAGATCACCGGGCGCGATTCGGTGCTGGCCAAGCTCAACCGCCAGCTCGCCGACCTCACGGACCTCCTCGCCCTCGAACGCTCGAACCGGCGCGCGCAGGAAGAGGCGGCCCAGTCGCTCCGCACGACGCTGCTGGCGGCGGAGGCCGACCGCGACCGTGCCCAGGCTCAGGCGCAGGCCGGGGCCGCGCGCGAGGGCGCGGCGGGTGACCTCGACCGGCAGCTCCAGGCCGAGCGCGGGGCGACGAAGCGGGCCCTCTCGCAGATCGACATCCTCAACGAGCAGATCAGCGCCATGCGCCGCCAGCTCGCGGCCCTGGAGGACGCGCTGGCTGCCTCCGAGCAGCGCGACCGCGAGAGCCAGGCCCGGATCGCCGACCTCGGCAGCCGGTTGAACGTGGCGCTCGCCCAGAAGGTGCAGGAACTCGCCCGCTACCGCTCCGACTTCTTCGGCCGGCTCCGTCAGATCCTGGGGGCGCGCTCCGACATCCGCGTGGTGGGCGACCGCTTCGTCCTGCAATCCGAGGTGCTGTTCCCGGGCGGCTCGGCATCCCTCAAGCCTGAGGCCGGCCCGGAGCTCGACCGCATCGCCGCCGCGATCCTCGACCTCGCCCGGCAGATCCCCGGCGACATCCCCTGGGTCCTGCGGGTCGACGGGCATACCGACGCGCGGCCGATCGCCAGCGCCCAGTTTCCCTCGAACTGGTCCCTCTCGGCCGCTCGCGCCATCGCCGTCGTGCAGTACCTCGCCGGCAAGGGCATCCCGCCCCAGCGCCTTCTCGCCGGGGCCTTCGGCGAGTTCCAGCCGCTCGACGCCGGGACCACCGAGGACGCCTACGCGCGCAACCGGCGCATCGAGCTGAAGCTCACCGAGCGGTAGGCCGCGGCCGCCCCTCCGTCCGTCCAGGCTCCGTGACCCGGATCACGGTCGCGCGCGGCTGATGGCGCCATACACGCCTCCGGGGCCGGGATCGTCCGGCCCGCGACACAGGAGGCACATCATGGTTCGTTCGGTTCGTATCGCGGCCGCCCTTGCGGCCGGTCTGGTGGCGCTCGGCGCGACCGAAGCGTCGGCGCGCGGCGGCTTCGGCGGGGGCGGCGGGTTTCGCCACGGCGGCGGAGGCTTCGGAGGCGGCTTCGGCGGAGGCTTCGGCCATCGCGGCTTCGGTCACCGGTTCGGCTTCGGGCCCCGCTTCGTCGGCGTCGTGCCGGCCTATTACGGCGCCTGCTACGTCAAGCGCTTCGTCACCGAGGACGGCGACCTCGTGGTCCGCCGGATCTGCGACTGAGGGGAGGGCGACCACGCGATCCCGGTCCGGGACTCAGGCTTCGCCTGATGTCCCGGCCGAGTCGGGACGCCGCTCAGGCGAACAGGCCGGGAACCCCGCCGGTCATCACGAACAGCACCGTCGAGCCGGGCGCGTAGCGACCCGCCGCGATGTCGTGGAGGAGACCCCCGAAGGCCTTGCCGCTGTAGACGGGATCGAGGAGCAGGCCTTCGCTGCTGGCGAGCGCGCGCACCGCGTCGCGCATCCCGTCCGTCGGGATGCCGTAGGCCGGGCCGCGATGCTCCCCGTCGATGTCGATGTCCGAGGGTTCGAGGGTGAGGCCGGGCCGGAGCAGGGCGGCGGTGGCGCGGGCCTTGTCCAGCGTCGTGTCCAGCGCGTCCGGCCGGGCGGCCAGCACGGTGTAGGACCGCGCGAGGCGCGGATCGCGCCCCGAGGCCGCGAGACCCGCCGCGAGGCCCGCATGCGTACCCGAGGATCCGTTCGGCACGACGACCTGCGCGAGGTCGAGGTCGTGCTCCGTCGCCTGATCGAGGATCTCGGCGGCGACCTCGGCGTAGCCGAGGCAGCCCGTCGGGCTCGAACCGCCCGAGGGAAACACGTAGACGCGGCGCCCCTCCGCCCGGAGGGCCTCGGCGCGCTCCTCGGCGTGGCGCAGGGCGTCGGCGTCGCCCGCCAGCTCGTGGACCTGCGCGCCGAACAGCTCGTCGAGGAAGCGGTTGCCGTTGCGGCGGTAGTCGGGATCGGTCCGCGGGACGGTGCGCGTCAGGAACAGCTCGCAGCGGAAGCCGGTGCGGGCGGCGGCGGCCGCCGTGAGGCGGGCGTGGTTCGATTGCAGCGCGCCCACCGTGATCACGGTGTCGGCGCCCTCGGCGCGGGCCGCGCCGAGAAGGAAGGCGAGCTTGCGGAGCTTGTTGCCGCCGAGTCCGAAGCCCGCAAGGTCGTCGCGCTTCACGAGGATCCGCACGCCGCGCAGGCGGTCGCCGAGGGCGCGGGTGAGCCCGTCGAGGGGTTCGATCGGGCTCGGCCGCGGCACGAGCGGCAGGCGCGGAAAGCGGGCGAGGTCGAGGCCCACGGGTCCTACTCCGCCGCCGGCAGGGTGGCGGCGCGGATCCGCGGCTCCTTCCCGCGGGCCGTCTCGTCGAGGGCGTCGGTGAATTGCAGGGCGGCGAGCTGCGCGTAGAGCGCCCCTTGGGCGAGCAGGCTCTCGTGGGTGCCCTCCTCGACGATGCGGCCCTCGTCGAGCACCAGGATGCGGTCGGCAGCGCGGATCGTGGCGAGGCGGTGGGCGATCACCAGCGTCGTGCGGCCGCGCATCAGCGTGTCGAGGGCGGCCTGAACGGCGCGCTCGCTCTCCGCGTCGAGGGCGGAGGTCGCCTCGTCGAGGAGCAGGATCGGGGCGTCCTTCAGGATGGCGCGGGCGATGGCGACGCGCTGGCGCTGGCCGCCGGACAGGGTCACGCCGCGCTCTCCCACCTGCGTGTGGTAGCCCTGGGGCAGGGCGCGCACGAAGCCGTCCGCGTTGGCGAGCTCGGCGGCGCGCCGCACCTCGTCCTCGCTCGCCCCGGGCCGTCCGTAGCGGATGTTCTCGAGGACGCTGCCCGAGAACACGGTCGGGTCCTGGGGCACCAGCGACAGGCGCTCGCGCAGGGCCTCCGGGTCGACCCGGGCGATGTCGACGCCGTCGACGCGCACGCTGCCGCTCTGCGGGTCGTAGAAGCGCAGGAGAAGCTGCAGGACCGTGGTCTTGCCGGCCCCCGAGGGGCCGACGAGGGCGATGCGCTCGCCCGGGGCCGCCGTGAAGCTGATCCCGTCGAGGGAGGCCCGCTCGGTCCGCGTCGGGTAGGCGAAGTGCACGGCATCGAAGCTCACCGCGCCGCGGGGCGGCGCCGGCAGCTCCTGCGGTGCGGCCGGCGCGCGGATCGCGGGCTCGGCGGCGAGGATCTCGCCCAGTCGCTCGGCGGCGCCCGCCGCCTGGGCGAGCTCGCCGTAGACCTCGGAGAGCTGCCCCAGCGCGCTCGCCCCGAACACGGCGTAGAGCACGAACTGCGACAGCTCGCCCGCGGTCATCTGGTGGCTCAGGACGCCCTGGGCGCCGTACCACATCACGCCGACGACGCTCGCGGAGATGAGGAAGATCGCGACGCCGGTCAGCAGGGCGCGTGCCCGGATCGAGGCGCGCGCGGCCCCGTAGGCATTCTCGGAGGCCTCCGCGAAGCGCGCGGCCGTGGCCCGCCCCATGCCGAAGGCCTGCATGGTCCGCACGGCCCCCACCGCCTCCGCGGCGTAGGCCGAGGCGTCCGCGAGGCGATCCTGCGCGGCCCGCGAGCGCTGCCGGACGCCGCGGCCGGAGAGAATCAGCGGGAACACGATGAGCGGGATGGCGGCGAGCACCAGCACCGACAGCTTGGGGCTCGTGATGACCATCATGGCCACCGCGCCGACGAACAGGAAGGCGTTGCGCAGGAGGATCGAGATGGAGACGCCGAACACCGCCTTGACCTGCGTGGCGTCGGCGGTGAGGCGCGAGACGATCTCGCCCGACTGCGTCCGGTCGAAGAAGGCGGGGTCGAGGATGGTGAGGCGCCGGAACACCGCCGTCCTGAGGTCGGCGACGACGCGCTCGCCGAGGGTCACGACGGTGTAGTAGCGGGCCGCGCTCGACAGGGCGAGGACCGCCACGACCCCGAGGAGCGCGAGGAAGTAGGCGTTGATGACGCTCTGGCCCTCGGGCGAGAAGCCGTGGTCGATCACCCGGCGCATGGCGACGGGCACCACCAGGGTCGCGCCGGAGGCGGCCAGCAGCGACAGGAAGGCGGCCAGGATGCGGCCCTTGTAGGCTGCGGCGAAGGGGATGAGCGGGCGCAGGGAGCCGAGCGGCGCCCGGTTGCGGCCGGCCTCGCTTCTCTGCTTACGGGCCATAGTGCCTCATCGTGCTTCCTCCGGTGTCGTCGTCGTTCTTGCACGCTTGTTCGGGGCGACGGGCTGCGGTATAGGCGCGCCTTCATCCGATTGCGCGTGTTGAATGGCCGCGGGGCGCGGAGCGCGGACCGATCGGCTTGGGCTATCCGAGGACGTTGTTATGGCAAAGAGCGCGGCCGACAAGGCCAAGGGGACCGAGCATCCCGACTACCACTTCATCAAGGTCGTGATGACCGATGGGTCGGACTACATGACCCGGTCGACCTACGGCAAGGAGGGCGACACCCTCAACCTCGACATCGACCCGCTCACCCACCCGGCCTGGACCGGCGGCGAGCAGAAGATGCTCGATCGCGGCGGCCGCGTCTCGCGCTTCAACTCGCGCTTCGGCAACATCGGTCTCGGCCGCAAGGCCTCCTGACAAGGCCTCCTGAACGGCGCGGCGCGGCTCACCGCGCCGAAGCCCGGGTTCGAGACACGCGAAGGGGCGGCATCCCGGCCGGGATGCCGCCCCTTCGCGTGTCCGGGCCCCGGCAGCCCCGCTCCCGGATCAGGCGCGGCCCGCGAAGGCGGAGCGGAGAAGGCTCTGCTGAGCGGTGACCGGGCTCTCCGTCGGCACCGGCGTCGGACGGTCCTCGGAGATCAGGTCGTCGAGGTGCAGGATCCGGGCGTGCAGGCGGCGCGTGCGCACGATCAGGTCCTGGAGGCGCGGGGGCAGCAGCGCGAAGGCGTCGGAGCGGGACGGCTCCGGGACGGCGAGGCGGACGCGGGTCTTCTCCTGGAGCGCCTGACCCGGCGTCAGCTCGCCCTCGGCGACCGCGCGCTGCACGAGGAGCCACGAGGCGATCTGCATCAGGAGCGTGGTGAGCCGCATGCTCTCGGCCGCGTAGCCCAGGGTGGCGTCCCGGGAGATCAAGCGCGATTCCTCGCGGCCGTCGCCGTCGAGGTAGGCGGCGGTCTCCTCCACGAGCGCCATGCCGTCGCAGAACAACGTTCGGAACGCGTCGGATCCGACGTAGGTCTCTCCGAAATGGACCCAGTCGCGGTCGTCCCGGAAGGTGACGTCGAACTCGTTCATCGTGCCTCCTGTGCCGTGCCGGGATCCGGCGTCCCTTGCCGGGACGCTCGCGGCAGGCTCGGCGCTCGTTGCGCAACTCTAACGCCGGAGGGGCCGATCGGCTTCCTTAACCGACCGTTAACCTTACCGGGCGGCGGGGCGGAGATTGCTGAGGCCAAAAAAAAGCCGCCCAGAGGGCGGCCTTGCATGAGTCTACAGGGAGGCATCAAACAGAGTGGACGGAAGTCACACTCCTCATCCAGAAGACTGGATGACCCCTTCATCCCACGGAAAGGTTAACGGCCGGTTAAGCCCGGCCCTCAGGCCGCGAGGCTCGCGAACAGCCCGCGCCCATCCGTGCCGCCAACCAGGCCTTCCACGAAGTTCTCGGGGTGCGGCATCAGCCCCAGGACGTTCAGCTTATCGGAGTAGATGCCCGCGATCGAGTTGAGGGACCCGTTCCGGTTCGCATCGACCGTCAGCGCTCCGCTGGCGTCGCAGTAGCGGAAGGCGACGCGGCCCTCGCCCTCGAGGCGTGCGACCGTCTCGGCATCGGCGAAGTAGTTGCCCTCGCCGTGCGCCACGCAGACGTCGATGACCTGCCGGTCCTCGTAGGCCGAGGTGAAGCGGGTGTCCGCGCGCTCCACCCGCAGGAGCTGCCGGTGGCAGATGAAGCGGCGATCGACGTTCCGCATCAGGACGCCGGGCAGCAGGCCCGATTCGCACAGGATCTGGAAGCCGTTGCAGATGCCGAGGACGAGGCCGCCGCGGGCCGCGTGGGCGCGCACCGCATCCATGGCCGCCGCGCGGCCCGCGATGGCACCGCAGCGCAGGTAGTCGCCGTAGGAGAAGCCGCCCGGCAGCACGGCAAGGTCGGTGCCGGCCGGCAGCTCCGTGTCCGCGTGCCAGACCTTCACGACCTCTGCGCCCGCGAGGCGCAGCGCCCGCGCCACGTCGCCGTCGCGGTTGGAGCCGGGAAAAACGACGATCGCCGCGCGCATTAGGCGATCTCGATGGCGTAGTTTTCGACGACGGTGTTGGCCAGGAGCTTCTCGCAGGCCGATTTCAGCGTCGCCTCGGCGCCCGCCCGGTCGCCGTCCGCGATCTCGACGTCGAAAACCTTGCCCTGCCGCACGCTGCCCACGTCCTCGATGCCGAAGGACTTCAGCGCGGCCTCGATCGCCTTGCCCTGCGGATCCAGGACGCCCGTCTTCAGGGTGACGATGATGCGCGCTTTCATGGTCTCTCACTCATGTCTGGATCCAGCACGTCGTCACGCTGGTTCGCTGCGCCGGCACGGGTTCCGAACCGCCTGGGGCCGTTCGTCCCGCCGATTCGCTGTCGGAGGGGGAGCCCCGCAGCACCGGCCGGCCGCCGCGGTTCGCCGTAGGCCTCACCGGCAACGATTATCGCGGGCCCCGCGCCGCGTCCACCGCGCAGGCCGGCTCAGCGGCCGGGCGGCCTGCCGCGGATCGGCTCGATGCTGACCGCGCGACGCCAGAGCTGCAGCATGATCCAGGCCGCGATCAGGCTGAACAGGCCCATCAGGACGTGCCCGACGCGATCGCCGAGGTCGAGCAGGCCGGCCGTCGCCCAGCCGGCCGCGATCGCGACGGCGAAGACTTCCGTCCCGACCAGCACCATCATGCTGAGGATCGTGATGAGATTGCGGGTGTTCACGGGTGCGGATCCGCCGGTCGATCAGAAGCCGCGCGCCCGCCACGGATGCGGACGCGCGGCTGCGCAGTAGCGCGATTGACGACCGTGGCGCAACCGCGTCGAGGGCGCGCGCCCTCGGCGCCGCTCAGCGCGGCGCGCGCTTGGCGAGAATGCGCTGGAGCGTCCGGCGGTGCATGTTGAGGCGGCGCGCAGTCTCGGAGACGTTGCGACCGCACAGCTCGTACACGCGTTGGATATGCTCCCAGCGGACCCGGTCGGCCGACATCGGGTTCTCCGGCGGGTCGGCGCGCTCGCCCGGCTGCGCCATCAGCGTGCCGTGGATCTCGTCGGCATCGGCGGGCTTCGCCAGGTAGTCGAAGGCGCCGAGCTTCACGGCCGTCACGGCTGTCGCGATGTTGCCGTAGCCGGTCAGGATGACGCCGCGCGCCTCCGGGCGCCGCTCCTTCAGGCGGGCGATCACGTCGAGGCCGTTGCCGTCTCCGAGGCGCATGTCGATCACCGCGAAGGCCGGGGCCTGCGCCTCCACGGCGGAGACGCCCTCCGCCACGCTCTCGGCGACCTGCACCACGTAGCCGCGGCTCTCCATGGCCCGCGCGAGGCGCGTCGAGAACGGCTTGTCGTCGTCCACGATGAGCAGGCTGCGGTCGCTGAAGGCGGCGAGCGGATCGGTGTCGGACAGGGTCATGGGATCAGTGGCCGGGGGGGCACTTCCGGTCTGCGTCAGCATGCGACGCTCCTCCAAGTTCGTCGTGAATCTTCAGAGGTTTATATAGGCGCTGCATCGCCGTGCGTTAGGGGTGGGACCGCCTTGATTTCGTGCGCGTGGCGCGGTGCTGCGCCGCGCTCGAAGATGTGCCGCGCCCACGACACGCGGACCAGGGCGCCGTGGGCGCCGGAGCCCGCCGCGTTCGACAGGGTGATCTGTGCGCCCGAGCGCTCGATCAGCGTCTTGGCGATGAACAGGCCGAGGCCGAGGCCCGCGCCCACCGTGTCGGTGCCCACCCGTTGCTCGGGGCTGCGGGTGGTCACGTAGGGCTCGCCGGCGCGCAGCAGCACCTCGCTGGAGAAGCCCGGCCCATCGTCGCGGATCTCCAGCGAGACCCGCTCCAGCGTCCAGCGGGCTTCGAGGATCACGGACGATTCGGCGAAGTCCACCGCGTTGTCGAGGATGTTGGCGAGGCCGAACATCACCCCGGCGTTGCGCCGGCAATGCGGCTCCGGGCCCTCGCCCCGGCTGGAGGCCGCCAGCGCGATGCCGAGCGCCCGCTGCGGCGCCACCAGCTCCTCGACAAGGTGGCTGAAGCTGACGGTCTCAAGGAAGCCGGCCTCGTCCCCGTGCAGGGAGGTCAGCTTCGAGAGGATGCCCCGGCAGCGGTCCACCTGCTCGCGCAGGAGGTGCAGATCCTCCGCGACGTTCGGGGAAGCGCTGGGCCCCAGCTGCCGGATGAGCTCCTTCGTGACCACCATGATGGTGCCGAGCGGCGTGCCGAGCTCGTGCGCCGCCGCCGCCGCCAGCCCGTCGAGCTGCGAGAGGTGTTGCTCCCGGGCGAGCACCAGCTCGGTGGCGGCCAGCGCCTGGGCGAGCTGGCGCGTCTCCTCGGCAACGCGCCAGGCGTAGACGCCCGTGAAGGCGGTGCCGAGGAGGATCGCGGTCCAGACGCCCGAGATGTAGAGGAACGGCAGCTCGATCCGCCCGTCCGCGAACCAGGGCAGGGGCCGGTGGACGAGGGCGAGCAGCGTGGCGAGCCCCACCGCCAGGAGCCCGAGCGCCAGGGTCCGCTCCGGCGGAAGCGCGGTCGCGGAGATCAGCACCGGTGCGAGGAACAGGAGCGAGAACGGGTTCTGCAGGCCGCCGGTGAGGAACAGGAGGCCGGCGAGCTGCACGATGTCGAAGGCGAGCAGCAGGGCCGCCGAGTCGTCGCTCAACCGGTAGCTCGCCGGGAAGCGGATCCGCAGCGCGAGGTTGAGCCACGACGAGGCGGCGATCACCAGGAAGCACCAGCCGAAGGGCAGCGACAGGCCGAGGCCGAACTGCGCGCCCAGCACCGCCGCGCTCTGCCCGGTGATCGCGAGCCAGCGCAGGCGCACGAAGGTGTCGAGCCTGAGGTGTCGGGCGTCGCGGACGAGACCGGTGTTCAAAGCGTCGGGCATGTCCGCTTCACGATAGGGCCGCGGCGGTCAGGATCCAGAAGCCGGAGCGGCGGCCGATTGCCGGTGGACGGCCGGACCGGACCCGGAACAATCCCCGCAATCCACCGTTTGAAGCTGACCCGGCACGATACTTCCACAGGCGTGGGCCGTACGGTTCATGTGGTGGACAGCGCGTGTCGTCTATAAGGAACAAGGCTTGGCAGCATAGTGCCGAGCCGCGGAGACTGTCGGGATGGACTTGGCCTACTTCTGGTACGAGAGCGCGCGCGTCGCCCTGACGCCCGCCCGGCTCGCCGCCGACATGACGCGGCACAGCCTCGGCAACCCCGCCAACCCGATGTCCTACTCGCCCTATGCGCGCTCGATCGCCGCGGGCTGCGAGATGTTCGAGCGCGTGACGCGCCGCTACGGCAAGCCCTCGTTCGGCCTGAACGAGACGGTGGTGGACGGCGTCCGCGTGCCGGTGACCGAGCGGGTCGTCTGGGAGCGCCCGTTCTGCCGGGTCATCACCTTCGACCGGGGCTTCGTGCGCCAGCCGGCCGATCCGCAGCCGAAGCTCCTCGTCGTCGCGCCGATGTCGGGCCACTACGCGACGCTCCTGCGCGGCACCGTCGAGGCGATGCTGCCGACCCACCAGGTCTTCATCACCGACTGGGCTGACGCACGGATGGTGCCGCTGGTCGCCGGCCGCTTCGACCTCGACATTTACATCGACTACCTCAAGGAGATGTTCCGGGACCTCGGCCCGGACCTCCACGTCATGGCGGTCTGCCAGCCGGCGGTTCCGGTGGCCGCCGCAGTCGCCGTTCTGGAGGCCCAGGACAGCCCGTACATTCCCCTGTCGATGACGCTGATGGGCGGCCCGGTCGACACCCGCCGCTCGCCCACCGCCGTGAACTGCCTCGCGCAGGAGCGCGGCCAGGCCTGGTTCGAGCGCAACTGCATCACCTTCGTGCCGCCGATCCATCCAGGCGCCTGGCGGCAGGTCTATCCGGGGTTCCTGCAGCTCTCGGGCTTCATGGCGATGAACCTCGACCGGCACGTCACCGCCCACACCGACATGTTCGAGCACCTCGTCACCGGTGACGGCGATTCGGCCGAGAAGCACCGCGAGTTCTACGACGAGTACCTCGCCGTGATGGACCTGACGGCCGAGTTCTACCTGCAGACCGTGCGGACCGTGTTCGTCGATCACGCGCTGCCCAGGGGCACGATGCGCCACCACGGCGCGCCGGTCGATCTCGGTGCGATCCGGCGCTGCGGCATCCTCGCCGTCGAGGGCGAGAACGACGACATCTCGGGCGTCGGGCAAACGCTGGCGGCCCTCGACCTGACCCCGAACCTACCGGATTCGCGCAAGGCCTACCACCTCCAGGCGGGCGTCGGGCATTACGGCGTGTTCAACGGCTCGCGCTTCCGCTCGGTGATCGCGCCGCGCATCGGCTCCTTCATCCGGGAGATCGCCGCGCAGCAGTCGCAGCGCGAGGCGATGCCGGCGATCGGGCACCTGCGCCGCGTGGTCTGAGCGACGGGCCATCGCCGGGAGGCCATTCCATCCGGCCTCCGCGACCGTTAAGCTCGGGGCATGCTACGCGCGCTCCTGCGACGGCCCGACCCCGCCCACCTCGACATCGTTCACGAGGGCGTGCCCTTCCGCATCGTCCTGCGGCGGCGGCCGGCGGCCCGGCGGCTCACGCTGCGGGTCTCGCAGGCCACCGGCGAGGTGGTGCTGACGCTGCCTGCCCGCAGCGCCGTCGCGACCGCGCAGCGCTTCGCCGAGAGCCACGGCGGCTGGATCGCCGCGCGCCTCGCGCGCGTTCCCGAGCGCATCGCCTTCGAGGCCGGCGCGCTCGTCCCGGTGCACGGCACCCCGCACCGCATCGTCCATCGCGGCCTGCGCAGCGGCGCGACCCGGCTGGAGACGGTCGACGGCGAACCGGTCCTCTCGGTGAGCTGCGCGCCCGAGCACCTGCCCCGGCGCGTGCGCGATTTCCTGTCCCAGGAGGCCCGCCGGCGCCTCATCGCGGCCGTGGCGATCTACGGGCCGAAGCTCGGCCAGTCGCCGAGCCGCATCACGATCCGCGACACGCGCAGCCGCTGGGGCTCCTGCACGGCCCGCGGGGAGCTCAATTTCTCCTGGCGCCTGATTCTCGCGCCTCCGCTCGTGCTCGACTACCTCGTCGCGCACGAGATGGCGCACCTGCGCGAGATGAACCACTCGAACCGGTTCTGGCGCCTCGTCGGCGACCTCTGCCCGCACGTCGACGAGGCCGAGGCCTGGCTCAAGCGCAACGGCGCGAGCCTGCACCGCTACGGCTGAGACCGCGGCCGCGCGGCGAACCGGTTGCGGATCGGCCCGCCTCAGCCCTTGGCGCGCAGCACCCGCTCGCGCATCGCGCGCTCGGCCGGCCAGGTCGGCCGCGGGTCCGTCACGCCGGGGTCGAGGGTACGCGGCGCGACGCTGTCGCAGACCTCGCGCTGGCGCACGATCACCGGGTTGCCGAACTCGTCGCGGCGGCGGACGTAGCCGCCCTCCCGGCAGAACCCGGCGATCTCGGCCTCGCTGCCGCCGCGCCGGCCGTAGGGATTGCGCGCCACCGGCGGGTGCTCGACCGTCAGCGTGTCGGAGCGGTTGAGCGAGCGCTCGATGTAAGTGGTCTCATCCACCGGCAGCGACTGGGCGGCCGCCTGCGAGAGGCCGGCGAGGAGCAGGAGGGCCGGCAGGGCGAGGTTACGCATGAGCGCGATCCGGAACGAGAGGATATCACCCTGAGATGTACGGCGCGCGGGGCCGCGGGGAAAGCGCATTACGGCAACAATGTGCCGGATCGGACGGCCATCCATCGGCCAATGGTCGCGAGGGCGGCGCGGCCGGGTCGCTTGACACGCCACGGCCCCGCATGGTCGGAACACGCGACTTCGTAAACCCGGCGCGGTCGCGGCCGGGCGTACCCGAGAAGGGATCGCTGCGTGGGCCTGCGGAATTGGCGTGTTGGCGGAGTGCGGGCCGGGGCCCTGGTCGGGCTCGCAGCCGTCGCATCGGTCGGGCTCGGCGGCCCGCCCGCTCAGGCGCAGGGCATGGTGCGCAAGACCTTCGACGACTGGCAGCTGCGCTGCGAGACGCCGGCCGGCGCCAAGGCCGAGCAGTGCGCCCTGGTCCAGTACCTCGCCGCCGAGGACCGGCCCAACCTCACCCTCGTGGTGATCGTCCTCAAGACGGCCGACAACCGCGGCTACCTGCTGCGCGTGGTGGCGCCCCTCGGCGTGCTGCTGCCCTCCGGCCTCGGGCTGAAGATCGACCAGGCCGATATCGGGCGCGCCGGCTTCATCCGCTGCCTGACCACCGGTTGCGTTGCCGAGGTGGTGATGGACGAGACCCTCGTCCGCCAGTTCCGCAGCGGCAGCCAGGCGACCTTCATCGTGTTCCAGACGCCCGAGGAGGGCGTCGGCATCCCCCTGGCGATGAAGGGGTTCGCCAACGGCTTCGACAGCCTGAAGTAGCACGGAGCGCAGCGAGCGATGGCTTTCGGCGGACGGGAACGCGCGACGGTCGGACGGGTCGGCCCAGCGGTGACGCTGCTCATCGGGGTCCTGGCGGGCGGCCCCGCCGCGGCCCAAGAGGGCAATTTCCTCTCCAACATCTTCAAGTACGGCGGCACCACCGTGCCGCCCTCGCAGCCCAAGGACCTGGAACCGGCCTACTGCCCGACGGTCGACGTGCCGGAGGGCGGCGCCGCGCTCCAGACCCTCGCGGGCTCGCAGATCCGGACGCAGATCACGCTGGGCCGCCTGGCCCGTGAATGCGCTCGGCTCGAGGACGGCTCGATCATGGTCAAGGTCGGGGTCGAGGGGCGCGTGCTCCTCGGGCCCGCGGGGTCGCCCGGCAGTTCCGAGGTGCCCGTCACTGTGTCGATCCGCTACGACGAGAAGCCCGTGACGGTGCGCAGCCGCCGCGTCAGCGTGTCGGTGCCGGCGGGGAGCGCGCAGGGCTTCTTCTCCTTCGTCGAGGAAGGGCTGGTCGTGCCGCCCGCGATGACCGGCGCCTACGAGATCACGGTCGGGCTCGGCGGCGGCGGCAAGGCGCCCGCCCGCAAGCCTCCGAGGCGGAAGGCGCCCGTCGCGGCGGCCCCCGAGAGCGCGGGGACCGGTGCCGCCCAGTGATCCGGGCTTGCCCCTCGCGACGAGCCCGCCGGCCGGCGCGAACCCGCCCGGCCTGATGCGCCGGCTCCGCGCGCGCCCCTGGCTCGGGCGCGCCGCGCCGTACCGCCTCGCGGGCAGCGGGGATGCGGATTTCCCCCTGCGGCTCGACGTCGAGGGCGCCGCGGGCCGCTGGCTCGTCCTCAGCTACAGCAGCGATCCCCTCGCGCCACCCCTGCGGCCGCTCCTGCGCATCCTCATCGCGGAAGGCGGCCCGCAGGATTTCGTGCTGCCCGGGATGGCCGCCGACACCGCCTGCTGGCTCGGCCTGCTGCCGCGCGACGCGACCGAGATCCGCATCGCGCCGCCGGAGGGCTTCGCGGTGCACCGGGTCGCCCTGCGGAGCCACGCGAGCGTGCTCGGCGAGGCGCTCCTTCGGCGCCCCCGTCGCCTCCCGGCGGCGCTGCTCGCCCTCGTCAGGGGTGATGCCCGGCGCTACCGCGACAGCCTGCGCGGCGCCTGCGCGGCCGTGGCGCGGCGCGGCTTCAGGGCCTGGGCGGCGACCCGGGCCGCGCCCGTCCCGCGCCTGACCACCCGGCAGCTCCTCCACGTCTTCATCCCGGTGCGAACGGGTGAGGAGGGGGCGGTGACGCACACCCTCGCGGCCCTGCGCCGACAGGAAGGCGCATCCTGCCAGGTGCTTATCGCGGCCGAGGCCGGCGCGGGCCCCTGCGCTCCCGATCTCGCCCGGGTCGAGTGGGACGAGGCCCGCCCACTTCGCGATCTGCTCGGCCCCGGTCCGACCTGCCTCCTCCTGCCCGGGGACACCCCGCGGCCGGACGCGCTCGCGACGCTCGGCGCGGCGCTCGTGCGCGATCCCGGCGCGGCCCTCGCCTACGGCGACGGTCTGACGCCTACCGGACAGCCCGTCCTGCGGCCGGACTGGAGCCCGGACCTCGCCCTCGCGACCCTCTACCCGGGGCGCCCCTGCCTGCTCTCGGCCGACCTGATCGCGCGCATCGGCGATGCGCCGGCCGGCCCGATCGTGGACGCCGCCGGAACCCTGGCGCTCCGCGCCGCCCTCGCGAGCGGCCATGCGGTCCACCTGCCCCGGATTCTCGGGGAGGAGATACACGCCCCCTGGCCGCCGGAGCGGCACCGTGCCGTCGCGGAACGGCTGTTCGCCGACGCGGGCGTCCCCGCATCCCCTCGCGTCGAGGCAGGTGCCGTGCACCTGCAATGGCCGCTACCCGAGCCCGCCCCGCGCGTCAGCATCGTCATCCCCACCCGCGACCGGCTCGACCTGATCGCGCGCGCCTGCGCGGGCGTGCTGCAGGGCACCGACTACCCGACGATCGAGCTCGTCATCGTCGACAACGGCTCGACCGAGCCGGCGGTCCTCGCCCATTACGAGACGCTGCGTGCCGATCCGCGCGTGCGGTTCGTGGCGCATCCGCAGCCCTTCAACTTCTCCGCCATGGTCAATGCCGGGGTCGCCGCCGCGACGGGCTCCGTCGTGGTGCTCCTCAACAACGACGTCGCGGTGCTGCGGCCCGACTGGCTCGGCGCGCTGGTCAGGCAGGCCTGCCGGCCGGGGGTCGGGGCGGTCGGCGCGAAGCTCCTCTACGGCGACGGCACGCTCCAGCACGCCGGCGTCGTGGTCGGCCTCGGCGGCCGGGCGGGCCACATCCTGCGGGGCCGCGCGGCGGACACGCCGGGCCACCTCGGGCAGCTTCGCGTGGCCCACGAGGTCTCCGGCGTCACGGCGGCCTGCCTCGCGGTGGAGCGGAACAAGTACGAGGCGGTCGGCGGCTTCGACGCCGAGGCCTTCCCGATCGACTTCAACGACGTCGACTTCTGCCTGCGCCTCGACGCCGCGGGCTACAAGACCGTCTGGACGCCAGCGGCACTCCTCGCCCACCTCGAGTCCGTGAGCCGGGGCCCGAGCGTCGGCCCGGCCCGCGCACGCTTCGAGGCCGAGGCGGCGCGCTTCACTGCGCGCTGGCGCGAGCGCATCCGCCACGATCCCTTCTACCATCCCGCCCTCTCGCTCACGACCTTCGGCGAGGATCTCGAGTAGGATGGCTACTCCCGAGCGACTGCCGGGTGGGGGAGGGGAGGGGCTCGACGCGCTCCGCTTCCTGCTCGCGCCCGGGCCAAGCCGGCTCGCGCGCCTCGTCGCGGGCCTGCGCATCGCTCTCAGCCACCCCGGCGAAGTCATCGCGATCCTGCGGGCCCGGCTCAGTGGAAAGCGCCTGCGCGCGCGCCAGAGCGCCGCCGCGCTGTTCGGGATCGATCACCGCCTGGATCTGCGCGTGCCGGAGGATCGCCTCGCCGCGGAAGCGTCGGACGGGTCGGTCCACCTCATCCTGCCCGCGGGCCACAGCCTGCTGCCGGGCGCGACGGCGCGCCTCGGGGCGGCCTTCGCGGCGAGGCCGGACTGGCAGGCGCTCTACGGGGACGCCCTGGTTCAGCGGGCGCCCGGCGGGCCGGTGACCCCGATCCTGCGCCCGGCCTTCGACCCGGACTACCTTCTCGGGATCGACTATATCGGCCCGGTCCTCGCGCTGCGCGCGCCGCCGGAACCGGGCGAGAGTGCCTACGCGGCCTGCCTGCGCATCGCGGCGCGACATGGCGCAGGCGCGGTCGGGCACATCCCCGTCCCGCTCACCCTGTGGCGTCCCGAGATGTCGGGGCATGCGGAGGCCGCCCGGGCGGGGCGGCTGCGCGCCGCCCGCGCCTATCTCGACCGGACGGGGGAGGGGGCGAGCGGAATCGCCCTCGACGGCGATGGCATCGCCACCGTGCTGCGGCCGCTGCCGGAGCCGAGGCCCTGCGTGAGCCTGATCGTGCCGACCCGCGACAGGCTCGACCTCCTGCGTACCTGCCTCGACAGCCTCACCGGGTGCACCGACTGGCCGGATTTCGAGATCCTCGTCTGCGACAACGACAGCCGCGAGCCCGAGACGCTCGCCTACTTCCGGGCGCTCGAAGCCGAGGGGCAGGCGCGGGTCATCCCCTGTCCGGGCCCCTTCGACTTCGCGGCGATGAACAACCGCGCGGCGGCGGCCGCCCGCGGGCGGCTTCTCGGCTTCATCAACAACGACGTCGAGGCGTTCCGGCCGGACTGGCTCGCCCGCCTCTGCAGCGAGGCGCTGCGGCCGGAGGTGGGGGCGGTCGGCGCCAGGCTCCTCGACGGGGCCGGACGGATCCAGCACGGCGGCATCGTGCTCGGCACCGGCGGCCTCGTCACGCACGCGCACCGCCACTTCCCCGGCGATGCGGCGGGCTACCTGTCGGGCTTGCGCGCCACGCGGCGCGTCTCGGCCGTCACCGCGGCCTGCCTCTTGGTGGAGCGCGCGAAGTTCCTCGCGGTCGGCGGCTTCGACGCGGCGCATTTCGCCGTGGATTTCAACGACGTCGATCTCTGCCTGCGCCTCGACGCCGCCGGCCACCGCACGCTCTTCGTGCCGGGCGCCGTGCTCCACCACCGCGAGGCCGCGAGCCGCCGCTGGACGCGGGAGGCGCGCGCGCGACACCTCCGGGAGGTCGCGGCCTTCAAGACGCGATGGGGGTCGCTGCTTGCGCAGGACCCCCATTATCAACCGGGCTTCGACCCGAACCTGTCGACCCACGCGCGCCTGCGCCCGGGGCTCACGCTGCCGGACGGGCGCTCCGCGGACTACTGAACGAGGCGCGGGCCGCCGGTCTGCACCTTCTCGTTCTCGGACATGATGCCGAGGCGCTTGGCGACCTCGGTGTAGGCCTCGATCAGGCCGCCGAGATCCTTGCGGAAGCGGTCCTTGTCGAGCTTGTCCGAGGACTTGATGTCCCAGAGCCGGCAGGAATCCGGGGAGATCTCGTCGGCCACGACGATCCGCATCATGTCGCCTTCCCAGAGGCGCCCGGTCTCCATCTTGAAGTCGACGAGGCGGATGCCGACGCCGAGGAAGAGGCCGGACAGGAAGTCGTTGACGCGGATGGCCAGCGCCATGATGTCGTCGATCTCCTGAGGCGTCGCCCAGCCGAAGGCCGTGATGTGCTCCTCCGACACCATCGGATCGTTGAGCTGGTCGTTCTTGTAGTAGAACTCGATGATCGAGCGAGGGAGCTGCGTGCCCTCCTCGAGGCCGAGGCGCTGCGCGAGGGAACCCGCCGCGACGTTGCGCACCACCACCTCGAGGGGGATGATCTCGACCTCGCGGATGAGCTGCTCGCGCATGTTCAGCCGGCGGATGAAGTGCGTCGGCACGCCGATGTCGTTCAGGTGCTGGAAGACGAACTCGGAGATGCGGTTGTTGAGCACGCCCTTGCCGTCGATGACCTCGTGCTTCTTCGCGTTGAAGGCGGTCGCGTCGTCCTTGAAGTGCTGGATGAGCGTCCCCGGCTCGGGTCCCTCGTAGAGGACCTTCGCCTTGCCCTCGTAGATGCGACGGCGGCGGTTCATAGGCGTGTACCGTGGTTTGAGGAAGTCCATGGGCCGGTGACTCCTAGAGCACGAACTGACTGCGGAATCCGCGGCGTGGCGACCTGAAGGTGTCGGTCGAGCCGCGGGGATACGCCGTTGCCGGAGGCCCCGCCGGCTGGCGTGCAAACTACCCGAAGCGGGCTTGCAGCACAACGCGTTAGCCGGGCGCCAGCCATGCGGGACGGCGGTGCAGGATCCGCCCGGCGGCCGCTATCCCGCGGTCTGGTCCAGGGTCTTGGCGGGATAGCGGCACAGATCGTTGATCGGGCAGCGCGGGCATTCGGGCCGGCGCGCCTTGCAGACGTAGCGCCCGAACAGGATCAGCCAGTGATGGGCGTTGAGGCGGTAGGGGGCGGGGACGATCGCCTCCAGGCCCGCCTGCACCCGGTCGGTGGTGGCGGCGACCACCAGGGGGATGCGGTTCGAGACGCGGAAGATGTGGGTGTCCACCGCGATGGTCTCGACGCCGAAGGCGACATTGAGGACCACGCTCGCGGTCTTGGTGCCGACGCCGGGCAGCACTTCGAGGTGTTCCCGTTCCCGCGGGACCTCGCCGCCATGCGCCTCGACGAGGATCCGTGACAGCGCGATCACGTTCCGGGCCTTGGTGTTGAACAGGCCGATGGTGCGGATGAAGGCGCGCACGCGCTCTTCCCCGAGGGCCAGCATCTTCTCGGGCGTGTCGGCGATTGCGAAGAGGGGGGCCGTGGCGAGGTTGACGCTGCGGTCCGTCGTCTGGGCGGAGAGCACCACCGCGACGAGCAGCGTGTAGGGGTTGAGGTACTGCAGCTCGGCCCGCGGCTCTGGGTTCAGCGCACTGAGGCGCCGGAAGATCTCTGCCACCGCCGCGGCGTCGGCCGGCTCGGGGGCGGGTGCCGCCCGCGCGGTGAGCACCGGCGCGAGGCGGCCGCCGGGCGCGGCTTTGTTGACGCGGTTCGATTTCCGGGGAGCCATCGACGCCTTATATGGAGCGGATGGACCGCGGCAACATCTCCGCCCATCCCGACGGGCTCGATCCGGATACGCTCGATCGCCCGGTCTTCTCGGCGGTCATCCGGCCCCATCAGTCCCTCACCCGCCTCGGCTTCCGCGTGGTGATGGGTGGCTGCTGCCTCGTCTCCGTGGTGATCTCGGTCTGGTGCTGGCGGATGGGCTTCTGGCCGATCGCCGGCTTCTTCGGCCTCGACATGCTCGCCGTCTACCTCGCCCTCAAGGCGAGCTTCCGGCACGGGCGCTCCTTCGAGGAGGTCATGATCTCGCAGATCGAGGTGATGCTCGCCCGGGTCAGCCACCGGGGCGAGCGGCGGGAGTGGCGGTTCAACCCGCTGTGGACGAAACTCACCAAGGTGGAGGACGAGGAGTACGGCCTGCAGCGCCTGACCCTGGTCTCCCGGCGCGAGCACGTCGTCGTCGCGCGGGATGCCTCACCGGACGAGCGCGCCCGGATCGAGCGCGGTCTCAGCAGCGCCCTCGCGCAGGTCAAGAAAGGCTACTGACCGCCTGAGCCGCATCGCCTGCGACGGCCTGCGACACATTTTTTTGCACTGCAGCAGAATCGCGTGTTGACGGCCTGAATGGGTGTCCGTATACCGCTGCTCATCGGCGCCGGCCGCGGAAGTGGCCCGGGCGCTGAAACGTCTCTTGCACAGACTGAGCGGGTTGTTCGGCGCAGGCGCCGAAGCGATCGTTCGTCCTCGCAAGGGTGCGGGCCTGGTCTTTCGAGGCCGGTGTTCTTTGACAAGTTGATCTGAGGAAGAGAAGCGTGGGCGGCTTGTCCTTGCGGCTCTGGCTGAGAGGCTGGGGCATCGAGAGATGAAGCTTGACCGACGTTTCGTAGAGCTCACCGACCGGGTCCGGGCAGCTGTGGCTGTGTCCCTTGGGGTTTCCCCTTGGGGTGCTGTCGTAGTTGGTTTGGTCTGGTTGAGGTGTGCTTCCGTTATGTTGTGATCAGCTGAGATCAGCTCTTCAACTTGAGAGTTTGATCCTGGCTCAGAGC
>NZ_JBKFBF010000090.1:0-321 GCF_053346035.1 Methylobacterium sp. A54F
CTGCGGATGGCGTCCGCCGGCCTCACCGCGCAGGCGGTGGGCGCCCGCGACCCCGCGGAGGTGAACCGCACGCTCGCCCGGGCGCACGCGGCCGGGATCCTCACCGGCCTCGCCATCGTCGTCCTGCAGGGGCCGATCGGCTGGGCGGCCTTCGCGATCGCTGGCGCGAGCGACGCCGTCGCCGCGGCGCTGGCGACCTACTTCCACATCCGGATCTTCTCGGCGCCCTTCACCCTCGCGAACTACGCGGTGCTGGGCCCGGTGCTCGGGCGCGGCCGCACCGATCTCGGCCTGTTGCTGCAGGTCGCGATCAACTGCGCC
>NZ_JBKFBF010000091.1:0-320 GCF_053346035.1 Methylobacterium sp. A54F
GGGCGCGCGGCTCGCCGAGGCGCACGGGCGCGGCCTGCTCGACCGGCCCGAGGCCGAATGGCTGCCGGCGGTGCGTGAGGCCGCCATCGCGGCGATGATGGAGATGATCCGCGCCGGCCTCGCGGCGCTCGGCATCCACCACGACGTGTTCTTCTCCGAGCGCACGCTCCACGGCGACGGCCCAGGGTCGGTGGGGGCGCTGCCCGCCGACCTGAGGGCCCGCGGCCTCGCCTACGAGGGCCGCCTGCCGCCGCCGAAGGGGCAGCTCCCAGAGGATTGGGAGGACCGGGAGCAGACCCTGTTCCGCACGAAGGAATTCG
>NZ_JBKFBF010000092.1:0-320 GCF_053346035.1 Methylobacterium sp. A54F
CTTGCGGTCGGCGGCGCTCGTGATCTTGCGGGAGATGCCGCCGCCCCGGCCGGTGTTCGGCATCAGCACGGAGTAGCGGGCGGCGAGCGACAGGTAGGTGGTGAGCGCCGCGCCCTTGGTGCCGCGCTCCTCCTTGACCACCTGCACGAGGATGATCTGGCGGCGCTTGATCACCTCCTGGATCTTGTAGTGGCGCGGGGGCGTGCGGGGGCGCTCGGGGATCTCGGCCAGCGCGTCGCCGTTGCCGCCGACCTGGGCGATCTTCGGCTCGGCATCCGGATCGTCGCCCTCGTGGGACTCGTCCTCGGACTCCTCGTCGT
>NZ_JBKFBF010000093.1:0-319 GCF_053346035.1 Methylobacterium sp. A54F
TACCGCCTGAACGTCGTGCACCTGCGCCTGCCGGCCCTTCGCGAGCGCCCGGGCGGCATCCTCGAACTCGCCGGCCACTTCGCCCGCAAGTACGCCGAGGTGAACGGGCTGCCGGTGCGGGCGCTGAGCCGCGGGGCGCAGGCCCTCATCACCAGGAGCCCCTGGCGCGGCAACGTGCGCGAACTCGAGAACACCCTTCATCGGGCGGTGCTGCTCGCCGCCGGTCCGGAGACCGGGCCCGAGGCCGTGATGACGCCGGAGGGTGAGTCTTTCCCGGCCGCACCGGCTGGCCCGGCGGCGCGGGCCGCCGAGGTCGCCG
>NZ_JBKFBF010000094.1:0-318 GCF_053346035.1 Methylobacterium sp. A54F
CCTCGCCAACGGGACCGCCTCGGCCACGCTCTACGCCGAGGGCGAGGCGACCTATCCGGCGCGGCTGCGCGAATTGTCCGCCATCGCCGATCCGGCCACCCGGACCTACCGGGCGCGCTACATCCTCTCGGGCGGCGGCGAGGACGCAGCCCTCGGCGCGACCGTGACGCTCCGCCTGAAGGCGGCGGAGGCCGGGCGCCGCCCGACGGTCGCGGTGCCGCTCGCCGCCCTGTTCGATTCCGGGAGCGGCTCGGCCGTCTGGCGGTTCGACGCGGCCACCGGAACCGTCGCGGCCCAGCCCGTCGCCGTCGCGCGCCT
>NZ_JBKFBF010000095.1:0-318 GCF_053346035.1 Methylobacterium sp. A54F
GGCGAGCGCCTTCGGCGCCTCGGCGCGGGCCGAGGCCTCCGCCGCGGCGATCCGCGCGTCGGTCTTGCCGGCGCCCGGGCACGGGGCCTGGCCCGCCTGGCCCGCATAGGCCTGGGCCGGCCGCGGCAGGGGCTGCGCGCCCGTCCGCCAGGTTCCGCCGGGCGTCGTGGTGGAGCGGTTCGGGCCGATGGCGAGGGGCTGGGCGCGGTCGGTCGAGGCGGTGGTCTCGACCTCGTCGTCGCCCGCCGAGGCGACCTGGGTGCGGGTGCCGCGCGAGCCGGCCTCGGCCCCCACCGCCGGGCGGGCGCGCTCGGCAGC
>NZ_JBKFBF010000096.1:0-316 GCF_053346035.1 Methylobacterium sp. A54F
ACCTGGGTCTACTGGGCGGTGGACACGAACGCCTTCGTGCGCCACCCGATCCCCTCCGACCCGCCGATGGCCGACGACGCCTACGTGGTCGAGGACCTCTCCGGCGAGGACGAGATCGTGCTCAGGGGCGCCCAGGCGCTCCTGTCCGAGGAGATGAAGAGCCTGCTGCAGGTCTCGGGCGGCGCCGATGACGATTGAGGCGGAGCCCCGCCCCGCGGAGTCCTGCACCGCCGGGCCCCGGTACGGCCCCCAGGCGGCCCTCGTCGCCTTCGCGGTGCGCTTCCGGGGCGTGGACCTGGCGCTCGCCCTCGCGGTG
>NZ_JBKFBF010000097.1:0-316 GCF_053346035.1 Methylobacterium sp. A54F
TGGCAGGCCGCGCGCATCGCCGGCCTCGACGCGGTGCTGCCGCTCGATACCCTCGGCCTCACCCTGCCCCTCGCCGTGATCTACGACGGCGTGACCTTCCCGGCACGGCCGCGGCTCGTCCAGCCGGACGAGTCCGCCGACCCGGCGGCCTGACGCCATGCACCTGATCCGCATCGACACGGTCTCCCTCGACGAGGGCGATGCGGCCGTCGACCTGGGCCAGGAGCCCGGCGACCTCGTGATCCTCTCCTTCACGGATTCCGACCTGTTCGGGGTCGCGGCCGCGCACGCGGCGGAGCCGGGCCTGCCGAGCCTG
>NZ_JBKFBF010000098.1:0-316 GCF_053346035.1 Methylobacterium sp. A54F
GGTTGTCGTAGAGGGTCTCGACGGCGCCCAGCGCCCGCCATTCGCGGCCCGAGGCGAAGCGGCTGAGGAGCCCCTGGATCAGGCGGGGCCCGGCCCGGCGCTGGATGAGATAGAAGGCGCCGACCGCCGGGACGGCGAGGACGAGGCCGCCCGCGACCGCGTGCACGACGGGACCGTCGCCCGCGAGCCAGATCAGCAGGCCGTGGCCCGCCACCGTGAAGATCAGCTGCGTCAGCGCCTGGGTCATCAGGTCGACGAACATGCTCGCGCCCGCGAGGCCGCCGCCGCCGCCGCGCCGCGTCAGGAGGCGCGCGCC
>NZ_JBKFBF010000099.1:0-315 GCF_053346035.1 Methylobacterium sp. A54F
AGCTCGTTCGCAGCTCCCCAAGGCTTATCGCAGCGTACCACGTCCTTCATCGCCTCTCAGCGCCAAGGCATCCACCGAATGCTCTTAAGGCACTTGATCGCTCTCGTGATCGATGTCCGCTGGCGAGACACAGCCGATCCGGCTGCCCTCACCCGCGCACACGGGTCACAAAAAGACCCGTGACGCACTCCTTTCGAAGCGCGTCACAGTTGCTTGCCGAACGTGACCCTGGCGGACCAGCTCTCGCTGCCGTCACGGTCACATTCCCTCTTCACGATGTCACTTCGCAGATCCCGGTCACCCGGGCCTGCAAAC